>DNGN01000135.1 GCA_003486225.1 Chloroflexota bacterium | reverse complement strand
AAAGCGCACTATCCCTACTGTCTTCTTGTTGGCTTTAGGGATGATAGCGGCCATCTCAATAGTGATGGTTGGTCTGGCTCAACCCAGAGACGAGCGCAAATTGTTTAGTTGGCACTTTTTCTTTCTTGGGGTTGCTTTTATGGTGCTGGAAACCCGTAGCTTGGTGACTTTTGCGCTTCTATTTGGTTCGACCTGGATTGTCAATTCGTTGGTTTTCTTTGCCATCCTGAGTAGTGTTCTATTGGCAATATTCATAAACGCCCGAGTTGCGATCAAGCATGTGAACAGGTTATATATTTTGCTGGTCGTAAGTATGCTGATTAATTACTTCTTGCCGATGCGAATTTTCCTGGACATTGAACAAACTATGCTGCGTTATCTAATTGCCAGCTTTGCTGCTTTCTTGCCAATCTTCCTCGCGAACTTGATCTTCAGCCGATCATTTAAGGATACAGAGAGGAACAAGAGCGCAGATACAGCATTTGGCGCAAATTTGCTTGGTGCGATGGTAGGGGGGATTCTAGAATACACGGCGTTGGCAGCAGGGTATCAGGCATTGCTGTTGTTTGCTGTAGTGGCATATTTACTGGCATTTGTTTTTTGGAAACGAGAAACACGCTAACGGAGTGTAACATTTGTAAGGTTGAAAGATTAACCTTATAGCTTTATTTGTTTTCATGCAACTACTGGCTAGATGATTGTTGTGTGCACAATCATTTATCTTACTAATCCAGGTATTTCAGCCCCAATCCAGTATTGAACAGCACGATGCGCTCCTCGGGATGAAGCCATTTTTGCTGCACCAGCTCTTCAAGTGCTGCTAATGTTGCGGCTCCCTCGGGGGCAGCGAAAATACCTTCTGCCTTTCCCAGGTTACGCTGGGCTTCTGAAATAGCCGTATCGCTAATCGCCACACCAGTCCCCAGGCTTTGACGCAGATCTGCCAGGATGAGTGCATCGGCAAAGCTTTTTGGCACGCGCAGCCCGGAAGCAATCGTATGGGCGTTCGTCCAAAAATCGCAACGCTCTGCACCAGCATCAAAGGCTTTGATCACCGGGGCGCAGCCTGCGGCCTGCACGGCAACCATGCGCGGTTTTTTGGTGTCTTGCAGCCAGCCCAGGGCTTGCATTTCCTCGAAAGCCTTCCACATCCCCACCAGCCCGGTCCCGCCTCCAGTGGGGTAGATGATCACATCGGGCAAAGTCCAGCCGAAGGATTCAGCCAGTTCATAGCCCATGATCTTTTTGCCCTCTGTGCGATACGGCTCCTTAAAGGTGGAGAGGTCGAACCAGCCTTCTGCCAAAGCTTTTTCGCTAGCTATTTTGGCGGCATCGCTGATTAGGCCTTCCACTAAGATCACTTCTGCCCCTGCCATGCGGCTTTCCTCAATATTGGCCCGCGGAGTGTCTTGGGGCATGATTACCATGGCATGCAGCCCTGCCCGGGCGGCATAGGCCGCCGTTGCCCCGCCGGCATTCCCGGCTGTTGGAATGATCACTTTTTGGATTCCCAGTTCTTTGGCCTTGGAGATGGCTGCCGACAGGCCGCGCGCCTTGAAGCTGCCGGTTGGGTTTGAACTTTCGTCTTTGACAAACAGATGGGGGAACCCCAATTCTTTTCCCAGGTGGGGGAGATGCAGTAATGCCGTGTCACCTTCCCCAAGATAGACGACATGCTGCGGGTCTTTTACTGGGAGAAGTTCGTGCCAGCGCCACATCCTGCCCTCCCGTCTGCGGATCTCGTCACGGTCCAGCTGGTTGCGAACCGCCTCCAGATCGTAGCGCACCAGCAGGGGAGCATGGCAATCGCGGCAAAAGGTCTGGCTTTCTTCAGGCGAGAATGGGTTGCCGCAGTTCGAGCATTCCAGTTCAGAGAGGTATGAAAATTGGCTGTGTTTTGCTGTGCCTGTCCGTTTAGCGTGCATAAAAATCCTTCAGGTTTCAGATGTTTTGGAGAGGGTATTTTATCGACTGCCTGCCTCAAACCGTGATCTCAATCAGATTGCCTTCTGGGTCGAGGACCACGCTTTCAAAATAGCCGTCTCCGGTGGTGCGTGGCTGGCTGAAAACATGGAAGCCATCAGCTTCCAATCGTCTGGTCAGTGCGATCACCTGCGCTTCTGATCCGACTGAAAGCGCCAGGTGCGAGTAGCCATGCCGGGGAGTGCCGGGCTCAGGGTTGGCTGCCCGGATCTTGGGGGAAGTCATGATCTCCAGGCGAGCGCCAGAAGCATAAGATAAGAAGTAGGATTCAAATCCAGTGCGCGGATTGGTGTATTTTGGGCTGCTGGTGGCGTCAAAGTAGGTCTGGTAAAAATCTTTTAGGACCTCCAGCTGACCGGTCCAAATGGCGATATGTGCAATATGTGCCATTCTTTTACTCCTATGGGTCTGTCCCTCCGGCGGGAGTGCAAGGCGCATCCCTTTCAGGTAGGGCGATTATAAACCCAGAAGCTATTTCTCTCATAATTTTTGCCTGGCAATTTTTGTGATGGGGTGCCTTACCCCTCAACACGCTCTACTTTGAAGACCACCGGTTTGGTGCCGTCTGTGCAGCAGGTGATAAACGTGTGTTCATCTTTCATCCAGGTGCCGAAGCTGCCGTTGGTCATCAAGATCATGATGATCTTATGGATATCGTGCCAGGCCCAATCGCATCTGAACCCCTCCNNGGGAACGGGGGCATTATTACCTCACTTGGTCTGGTTGTTAGGCGGTCGTGTTGCGCAGTTGTTTAATTTTATCCAGCCGCTTCCACTGTTTCCGGTACAGGATAATAGCAGAAGCCGACCGTGCCAGGTCCGGAGTGCACGCCCAGGGCGGGAGAGAGTTCGCTTATCAGGCTTTCGACCACCTCGACACGCTGCTCAACAAGCGATTTGAGCTTCTCGGCTTCTTCCTGAGCGGCAGCATGGACATAGGCGATCTTGACCGCACTCTGCCCGACCAATTTATCCAGCTTGTCTACCATCATCTGGTAAACCTTTTTACGGGTGCGGCCTTGTCCCAGGGAGATGATCTCCCCTTCTTCCATGCTGATGATGGGCTTGATATCCAGCATTGAGCCCACCAGGTGCTTGGCGCGCCCGATCCGTCCGCCCATGAACAGGTACTTGAGCGTATCGGCGGTCTGCAGCATGCGTGAAACCGGGATCATTGCTTTCACCTTGGCACTGATCTCTTTTAATGAATGACCTTTTTTTGCATCCCGAGCAGCCTCGATCGCCATCCAGCCCTGACACATCTGCACGTTCAAACTGTCGATCAGTTCTAAACGTACGTCCGGGTATTGCTCGGCAAACATCTTTTTGGCGGTGGAGGCGGCCGTAAATGCCCCACTGGCTTTGGAGCTGATATGGATGCTGATAATATCCTGGGTACCCTGCTCCGCCAGCTGGACATATTTTTCCAGGTACTCGCCCGGGCTTGGATTGGCGGTTGTGGGAATAGCGGTGGCAGACTCCATCCACTTGTAAAAGCTCTCGGTGGTGGCTGTCACCAGGTCTCGCAAGGTCTCCGTACCCCGGTGAATGTAGTAGGGGATAAAGTGAATATTCAGCTTGTCCATCAATTCTGAAGGAATCGAAGCTACACTGTCTGTGACAACAGAAACTTGAGACATCGTGATCTACCCTCCGGCTGGCTGGATGCTTTTCCAGCCAGTATTTGTGCAAGCTCCTTGCAACTTTAGTGTACGCCAAAATTGGGGTGAAGGGAAGAAGGTTGTTCCTCTTTTGGGCCGCGGGTATTTGGTTGAGGGGGGTCTCACTGCGAAAGACCTGGTCGGCCTGTTTGTCAGCAACTCGCGGGTGAATTGCCCTCCCGCTCACAGGATGAAAAGACTATAATATGTTTATGTATACCTCTATCCAGATTTCCCAAAAAGAATACCAGGCTCGGACTGCATGCCTGCTGGAGCAGGTACGTGCGCAAAACCTGAGCGGGGTGGTGTTGTTTGACAGCCACTATATCCTTTACTATACCGGTTTTGCTTTTATCCCCACAGAGCGGCCGATCGCCTTCATGATGAATGCGAAGGGCGAGCGCGGGTTGTTTGTTCCGCGGCTGGAGACAGAACACGCCAAAGCCAATGCAATGATCGATCATGTCTCCCATTACCAGGAATACCCCTATACGCCGCACCCGATGGAGACCTTTAAAAACATGTTGGACGAGATGGGAATCCGCACGCCGGTGGGTGCAGATAATGATGGTTACCCCTGGATCCTGGGCTACCGGGGTCCCAAGCTGAGCGAAATGATCGGTGAGCCACCGGTGCATCTGACCGCTTTTATAGAGGACCAGATGATGGTCAAAAGCGCCGCAGAAATAGCCTTGATTCGAGAGAGTGTTAAGTGGGGGCACCTGGCCCACATGCTTTTGCAGCGCTACACCAAGGTCGGGGCAACCGAGTCCGAGGTCAGCGGCCGCGCCAGCCTGGAAGCCACCCTCACCATGCTGGATACCATCGGCCCGATCTACCGGGCGCAGAGCTACTTCTCCAGCGGGGCCGGGGCTGGCTACCGCGGTCAGATCGGGCGCAATGCGGCTATCCCGCATGCCCTGGCGAACAATATTGTCTTCCAGGCCGGTGACACCTTGGTCACCGGGGCGGGTGCACCTGTGTGGGGCTACAATTCCGAACTGGAGCGCACTATGTTCATCGGCCTTCCCAGTGACCAGCAAAAGGTTTTCTTTGACCACATGGTCGCACTGCAGGATATCGCCTTCGAGGCGCTGGGGCCGGGAATCCCATGCAGGGAAGTAGATAGAGCCGTCAGGGAGTATTACGAGAAACAAAGTCTGTATCCTTATTGGAAGCATCATGTCGGGCATGCGATCGGCCTGCGCTACCACGAGGCTCCTTTCCTGGACCTGGGCGATGAGACTGTCATGCTGCCGGGGATGGTCTTTACCATTGAGCCGGGGCTTTACCACCCCGAGCTGGGCGGCTTCCGCCATTCGGATACCGTGCTGATCACCGAAGATGGGATTGAAATCCTGACCTACTACCCGCGCGACCTGGAAAGCCTGATCATCCCCGTCTAGCCTCGAATCCGGTATAATCCAGGCACGATGGTAAAACTGATCATTTTGATCGAACCCGAGATCAATCAGGAAGCTTTCTTTGAAGGCTGGCCGCGCTTTCTGGAGCACGCGGAAAATCTGCCGGGCTTGGTCCGGCTGGTTACCGCACCGGTACATGCTCACCTTACAGGCAATTATCACCCGCTGATGGTGCATGAACTGGTCTTTGACTCTCAGCAGTCGCTGGAGAGTGCCTTGGCCTCCGAGGAGGGTATTGCGGCGGGAAAGACACTGCAAACCATCACCGGTGGAGCGGTCTCCCTGCTGGTTACCGGGCATCTGGAAGATAGCGGCGAAAATCTGCGCGCTTACCGCAGTAAAAAACCCCTCGATTCAAAAGGATAACTGCATGTCTTTTTCTCTCACGCCACAGGACCTGGAGACGTATTTAACCGAACACCAGATCGAAGGCGAACTGATCTATTTGGAAGTGCCCACTCCCACTGTGGAAACCGCTGCCGAGGCGGTAAGAGTCAGTGCGGACAAGATCGTCAAATCTTTGTTGTTCATCATCGAAGACCAGCCTGTTTTGGTGATCACCAGTGGATTGGGGCGTATCGACCGCCGACTGCTGGGCCGGTATTTTGGCGTCAGCCGCAAGAAGACCAGTTTTGCTGATGCTGAGACGGTCCTCTCGCTAACCGGATATCCCGTGGGTGCCGTGCCGCCTCTCGGCCATCGCCAAAAGCTGCACGTACTGGTGGACCCATCGGTGCTGGTAAATGAAATTGTTTATGGCGGGGGCGGCGCCGAATCAGTGCTGATGCGCCTGCCCTCACAAGAGATCCTTGTGCATAACCGGGCGGAGGTGGTTCCCTTGCAGCAGGACTGATCCAAGGAGCTCAGAATTGTCGAAATTTAAACCCATTACGTTGAACCGCAAAAACCGGTTTCCGCTTATGATCTTGTCTGCTGTTGTGGTGCTTGGCCTGGCGGCGGGCGGTGTGCTGGCCTACCGCTATGTTTTTTATCCCCGCTCCGCACGCTGGCAGCAATACCGCAGCTACCTTAACGATCCCCAGGCATTGTCTGAATATATCCTGCAGCCCGGGCAGCGCTGCGGTGATGCCCCGTTTGCCTTCCCAACTACCGGACTGGTTTTTGGGTTATGGGACCAATCTTACCGGCCCGGCCACCGCCACAGCGGGTTGGATATTTTTGCCGGTACTGAGCCGGGGGTTACTCCTATTTATGCGGCTTATGATGGTTATCTCACCCGGCAGCAGGACTGGATTTCAACAGTCATCCTGCGGCACCCGGAAGACCCATTGCACCCTGGCGAGCAGGTCTGGACCTACTATACCCACATGGCGACCAAAGAGGGAACTTCATTTGTCTCGGAAGAATTTCCAGCCGGGACGCGCGAAGTGTTCGTTGCTGCCGGCACCTTGCTGGGATATCAGGGCAATTACTCCGGTGATCCAGTCAACCCGACCGGCCTGCATCTGCATTTTTCGGTGGTCAAGGATGACGGACAGGGCGGGTACCTGAATGAACTGGAGATCCAAAATACTTATGACCCTTCCCCGTATTTCAATCTGCCTTTCAACAGCAACAGCAACCCGGATGGTTTCGCGGTGTGTGATACAGAGGTGACTTTCGAAGGTTGGGGACAATAGTCTGCTGAACCCTGCAAAGAGGTTAGCTGGACCGCATTTGTTAATANNACAAAAATTACAATTATTGAAGGCCCCACGCCTACTTTTGAAATGGTTTATGACTCGTGGGCGAACGGGATCGTGGACAGTTCAATCCTCTCTAATGTGGCGATCACTCGTTTGCGCACTGCAAACGGACCGTCTTTGGTTGAGCGATGCTACCGGGCCTGGAACCGCCGTGACCCCATTAACCTGGAGTTCCGCGCCAACGATGGCCTGACTCAGGAAGTGCCGATTGTGGCGGCGCGTGCCACCGAGACAGATGAGGGCGATATGCTCCTCCTGTGGGTGCGCTTGCCGGAGCGCGACATGGTTGTAGATTTCATCATCGACGATGATGACGAAGAGGATTACCTGGACGAGGATGATTTTGATGACTATGACCTGGAAGATGAATTTGACTCCGAGGACGATGACGACGATTTTGACCTGGGTTTTTAATCTTCAACCCTCTCGGGAAGCCAACATTTAGATCGAGGCCCTGCACAAGCAGGGCCTCTTTTTGTAATGCATGCCGATCTCTCTCTGGTAACTTTCGGCGTATAATGCATGGCAACATGAGAAAGAAATGGCCTCTCCTCTGGATTTGGTTGTGCTTTTCCCTGGTAGGGTGTTCGGCAGCCCTGCCGGCAGCAACTTTACCCCCCCAGCAGCCCTCTCTGACCCCATCGATCACGGTTCCGCCGCTGCCGTCGCCAACCCGGTGGTCCACCCGCACACCGCTGCCCACCGAACCGCCAACGCCCACGCCACCGCTATGCTGGCAGATGGGCGGATCGCTGGTGGAAGACGCGTTTATGTCAGAATTGCTGGCACAGCCTGTCTCGTTATTCATTTACCTGCCGCCCTGCTACGATCAATTACCAGCGCTTACTTTTCCAACCCTTTATCTGATCCATGGGCAGGGGTTCACCAAAGACCAATGGCTGCGGCTGGGTGCGACGGACATCCTGGATGGCTGGGTGGCGCTTGGAGAGAGTCCGCCTGTCATCCTGGTTCTGCCCCAGGTGAGCGACTGGGACGAGCCAGACGGGTTTCCTTTTGGGCAGGCGTTGGTGGAGGAGATCATCCCGATGATCGAGAGCCGGTACCGGGCGATCCCAGAGCGGCAGGAACGCAAGGTCGGCGGGATTTCACGCGGGGCCAGCTGGGCGCTGCACCTGGGCTTGAAATACTGGCAGACCTTTGCCGCTTTTGGGGCTCACAGCCTGCCCATTTTTTATACCGATGCCCCATTCGTGCCGGCTTGGCTGGATGCGATCCCCCCGGATCAGCGACCGGCGATTTTCCTGGATTACGCCGCCTCGGATATGAAAGCCATCCGGCGTTCGACAAATCGGTTTATCGAGAACCTGGAAGAACGCGGTTACCCCTACCAGTTCCTCTCCGTTCCTGGTATCCACGATGAGGTGTACTGGGGCGCTAATCTAGAGCAGTATCTGCGGTTTTATCTGGAAGGNNGTCATTTGGTTCTTTTCGGTATGGTAGGCGCCATCATACAACACCCCATCGGCGCACAGGGTGGCTTCGATCAGAAAGCCGCGCTTGTCTTCATCTGGCACGTTCAGCGCACTCCATGAGATGGTGACCTGGTTGCCGTCCCGGGTGGCCTGCACGTTTTTTGGCGGCCCGGAGAAAGTGGTGTAGGGCAGCGGCGACATCCATTCCACTACTGAAAATACATTTCCCTCCACATCTACCACCCAGGAAGAGACCCAGCAGCGTTTGCCCCATTTATCCACCCAGATATACAACCAGCTGCCGTCATGGTTGCGGTTGTGCACCTCTCCGGTATCCCCTACCCACAGGTCGGTGGCATGCAGGTAAGCCAATCCAGGGCCAAAGCGGCAGTGTGCGTCTTTATTGACCGTTACATCCGGGAAGTCGAAGGTAGGGGTAAGGGTGATGGTGGGTGTGGGTGTGATGGTGGGCGTAAAGGAGGGTGTCGGGGTCTGGGTGATGGTTGGGGTAAATGTAGCCGTCGGTGTGGAGGTTTTGGTAGGCGTTGAGGTTGGGGTAGGGGTCGCAGTGGGGGTGAAGGTGCTGGTAGGCGTGGGCGTAGGGGTGGCGAGAAACGCCAGTTGGCTGCTGCAGGCAGGCAGACACATACAGAACAGGAGCAAGATACCCAGTAGCCTAAGCTTCATCAGCTTAATTGTATCCGATCATTGCACGGGAGGCCATCCTGACCATAGTCATGGGTCAGGTCATTTTCCTGCGCCTCCTGCCAGTATACAGGTAGATCAGGCAGCCCATCAGGACCCAGAAAGAGGCTGATACAATCCAGCCCAATGTTTGGTTTATATCAATGGCTATGGCTATTAAACTGAACAGGGCGGCATATTCCAGCAGGATGTATGGCGCATGGGTGATCCAGCGGGTTCTGAAATCCACCTTCAGGATGTAATCCAAGGTGAGTTCTACCAGCATATAGAGCAACACCAGCCCGTAACAGACCCATACCCAGAAGGGTTTGCCAATGGAAAGGTAATGGATGAAGACTGCCAGCAACGGGATAAACAGGCACAGCCAGCCAATCCCAAGCAGCCTGGTGAGCTGCTCCTTGTCGTGCTTTTGCAGAATAAAGATGCCTGCAATCAACAAGTTGAATAAGATGGCTGTGATGATGTAAACCCAATCGTAAACGGAGATTTCCATCCTTGCCTCCTCGTAAAAATGTTTGTGCTACCCCATCATACAATATTTACACCTGAAAAACATATCGGCGCTGAGCACTGGTTTTGTACTGGTTCCAAGCCGAAGCCTGCCGGTAGGATGGGCGAATATTCTCATCTCTGGTTAAGCCAGGGCACTTGACAGCCTATCTGGTTTAGACTATAATCTATATTAGATNNATAAATCTAAGTTATCTGTAAATTACCCAGGCGATCCGTCAGTTATTCTGCGCTGACCCCCGAAAGGCAATTTAGATGAAGCAAAAAGAAATTTACCCGAATACCTGTCAGGCCGAGATCGACCCACAGCATTGCTGTTTGCAGTTCGACGACCAGGCCCCGACCGAAGCCCCCCGAACGATCACATCTCCACCTGGGGCCGAGTTGGAAGAGACCGCTTCGCCGTATTATCACCGAGAGATCTTTTAGGCGGAGACTGATGTTTAGGAGTCCTGTGATGGAACAGAAAGAAGCACCTTGTTTAAATCCCCTGCTCGCGTTTCCGGTAGCCCCTGAAGAGTACCCTGACCCCGTGGAAGAATGCATACCGCCAGATGCGGTCAGAGTTGTCATCACTACAGAGAACTACCAGATCGAGATCGATATTTATTAGGCCAAATGCCCGCTGGAAATTTATTTCTCCAGCGGGTTTAGGGCGTGCTTAGGACGATTATTAAATGCCAAGAGAAATTACGCTGAGATACCATTTTACAAATGCCGGGCGGTGCAGCACAGAGCAAGCGGTGTCCACAAATGACTAGGTGGATAACCACCAAAATTTTTACCGGGTAAATTATTCGTTATAATGGTGTTTTGAATTTTTGGAGGTGACCATTGACCACACAAGTAGTATCCACACAACAAGTAACCGCTGAGGTTTTTATCGACGCACCGACTTCCCAGCTGTATTATCACTTTTCAACCCTTTCCGGCTGGATCGATTGGTTTGCCCAAAAGAGTATGGGCTATGTATCCGAGCGCAGCATATTGCAGCTGCATCATGATAAAGCTGGCCGCATGGCTTTCTTTTTCCGGGAGATCGTTCCGGAAAAGCGGATTGTGTTTTCATTTCTCACGCCTGGAAAATTGCATGCAGGTGATGTCGAAATCTCATTTGAGGCCGATGGTCAGGGAACCGCTATCAGGGTTGCGCATACGGGTTTGGAGCCAGAGGAAGCCGAGCAGATGCATAAGCTATGGCAGGAGAGCCTCAACAACCTGAAAGAGTTGGTGGAATTGGCCAGAGACCCGCGCTTGTGGAACCGCCCTTTTCTTGGGGTCACGGTGGCTGACTGGGTCACTCCCGAGTATGCACAGAAACACGACCTGGCGGCCGAGTCGGGGATGCATATCAACAGTGTATTTGAAGGCCGCGGCGCTGCAGAAGCGGGGATTACCGCCGGGGATACGATGATCTCTCTGGCAGGGCAATCGATTGACGACTATGAATCCCTGCTCAAAGTGTATTCACAGTACCAGGCTGGTGATACGGTTGACGTCGAATACTACCATGGCCAAGAGCTGCGCCAGGCGCGCCTGACCCTCTCATCATTTCCTGTTCCAGAAGTGCAAGCCACAGCACATGATATTGCGGATAAATTGGATCATTTCTTCCAGAAGGTTAACCAGAAGCTTGAGCAAATGCTGGCAGGTCAGAACGAAGCCCAAATGGAATACCGGCCAGCGGCAGGTGAGTGGAACATAAAAGAGGTGCTGGCTCATATGATTGCCTCGGAAACCGATTCGATCCATTGGCTGGGCTCCTATTTGGCCGGAAGAGAAGTCAACGCCTACACCTCGGCAACGCCGGCCCGTTTAAAGGCTCTGCTGCAGCAATATCCCAACACGAATGACTTGCTGCAAAAATTACACCAATCCCAAACAGAGATGGTGGCCTTGATTAATGAAATTCCGGCGGAGGTGGTTAACCGCAAAGCCAGTATGGTCCGTCTCTCTTTTGCTTATTCACTGGAGATCAGCATGCACTACAAGGAGCATCTATCTCAGATCTCGGACAATTTGGAGCAAGCTGCAGACGTCCAGAGCCGCTAAGCACCTAGTTTTCCAGAATGTATGCTGGGCTGACATTTTTAAGCGGGGCTATCTGATGGGCTGAATCAATGCTCCGCGGTGGACCACGTGGAATTGATTGCTGCTGTTGAGATGGTATGTGTGAAGTTTTAGATTAGATTTGCTGCTAACCCTGGTATGGATTACAATACCGATACGCGAACACCGCTCTCAATAAATTTCGAGGTAGCAAAAATGGCAACCAAGCAACCGATCAAGGTCTTTTGGGATCAAGGCACAGCCTATGATTTCCTCACCAGCCTGTACGTCTTGCACTTTCCGGATGAGTTTGGTTTGCGCGGTGCCTGGGCTGCGGGTGTACGTTCTCGTCTGCCCAATGAGGCTCGGGAATTCCTGGAGAAGATTGTCGGGAACTTCAACCCCCCGTTAAACTGGGTTTATTCATTAACCGCCCCCAAGAATGCTGCCTCGGTCCTGGTTTCCCTGAGCCAGATCCCAGCTGAAGACCGTTTGGCCGTATTGCGCCTCTGCCCCTTTGAATCCAAGCGCGGCAGCGAGCTGCTGAACGAGATTTTGCAGCACGGCCAATGGGAGCCGGAAATGGTCACCGAATTTCTTCACCTTTGGCGCACGCAAAACTCCGATACGCTGGTTGTGCCAGGGCCTGCTTCCACAAAACGCGTTGAAAAAATATTTGAAATCTATGCCGACCCGCTCCGTTTTGGTCGCAATTACCTGGATTCACTGCAGGCTTATTACGATGCCTTCTTCTCCGAAGAGGAGAAGAGGATCAGTGCCAAACTGGAAAAAGCCCTGGTGCATGCCCGGCAGATGGTGGAGAAAAAAGGAGCGGCGACTTTTCTTCAATCGATTAGCGAGCACTTGAGTGTTGATTCCCTGCAGGATGGGGGACAGGTGGTGATGGCCCCTTCATATTGGTGTTCCCGCGGCGTGCTGCACAGTGATCTTGAACAAGACCAGCACCTGATCTTGTTTGCGGCACGGCCGGAAGAGGAATCGCTGGTCCCGGGAGAGATCGTGCCCGAGGAACTTCTACTGCGATTAAAAGCCATGACAGACCCCACCCGGATGCGCATACTGCGCTATTTACTGCAGGAGCAGCTCACTCCGGCTGAACTTGCACGCCGCTTACGCCTGCGTGCACCCACCGTTACACACCACCTGCATCTCTTAAAATCCGCTGGAATGGTGCACTTTGTCAAAAAAGGCAAAAATGAGCATCTCTATTTTGCCAAAATGGAGTCGATCAAGAATACCTATACCTTGCTCAAAGATTTTCTTGAACAAGATGTGAGTATCGTTGAAGGATTCGACCTCTTCGACAATGACCTCCTTTAAGCCATCCCAACCTGAGCCACAACAAAAGCAACACCTTAAGGCTATCCTGCAGGCATTACTGGTCACTTTCCTGTGGTCAACTTCGTGGGTGCTGGTCAAGTTTGGGTTGCAAGATATCCCCGCCTTTACCTTTGCCGGGCTGCGTTACAGCCTGGCTTTTTTGATCCTGCTGCCGGTTTTTATGCGCTCAGGACAATCCCGCCTGCTGCCGCAACTCACCCGCAAGCAATGGGGGATGCTGATGCTGCTCGGCCTGGTATATTACACCATCACCCAGGGCACCCAGTTCCTGGGGCTAAAGCTGCTGCCAGCCATCACGTTTAGTTTGCTGCTGAACATGAGTGCCCCCCTGGTGGCCTTGCTCAGCATCCCGCTGCTGAAAGAACTGCCCACCCGCTTGCAGTGGATGGGGATTGGGATCTTTTTGACGGGTGTGCTGGTGTATTTTTATCCGGCTGGGATCGGGGCTGGTATGACCCTGGGCTTGCTGGTGGGCCTGGCAAGTGTCGCGGCCACCTCATCCGCATCGATCATCGGGCGCGGCATAAACCGCCTGGGACAAATTCCCCCGCTGACGGTGACCGTGGTCAGTATGGGGCTTGGCGGTGGGTTGCTGCTGCTGCTTGGCTGGCTGGTCGAAAGCCCGCCGCAACTGGGGTTGGCCCAGTGGGGGATTGTGCTGTGGCTGGCGCTGGTGAATACGGCTTTTGCCTTCACGCTCTGGAACCATACCCTGCGTTTTCTCTCCGCCACCGAATCCAGCATGATTAACAACACCATGCTGGTTCAAATTGCGATCCTGGCCTGGATCTTTCTTGGTGAGCGGCCAGGGGTGCCTCAGCTGGTGGGCATGGCGCTGGCCCTGGCGGGCACATTGCTGGTCAATCTCAAGCCAACTCCCAAAAATCCTTCCAATTAGTGCTTATCGTAGATGCTGCCCCCAATGAACTCGCGGATTACGGAGTGTTCTGGGACCAAGGAATCGTCTGGGTATGGGGTGACCTGTTCCAGCAGCTCCAACACGCGTTCGGCTCGGGTGAAGGCATCTTCTCTCAAGGGATCATTGGCAAATTTATCCACCCATTGGCGAAAATGATCGATCAGTTTGGGTGTGTAAATGGAGAGTTCGTATGGCATGGCGCTGTTGATGACGAAATCGGCATGCTGCATATAGGGGATGATATTTCGCCGCTCACTTGAACGCACATAATGCCAATGGGTCAGGGTACGCTCAAAGTCATAGGCCCGGTGGATGCTGTCGCGCAGCATGCGGCGCATCAGGCGGATATCGGTCCAGCGCACATATTTCCCCTGGTCAGTTTTCATTTGTAACAGCGGTTCAATATAAATCTTCATCTTGACCGCATCATCCACCCCGGCCAACATCTCCGGATAGAGCCCGAACAAGCTGTCAATCAGGATCAGTTCATTGGGTTCGAAATGCACCTCGGTTTGGGCCAGGGTGCGTTTGCCGAGTTTGAAATCATAGTGCGGGATCAGGACCGTTTCTCCATCAAGCATCTGATTGACATGGGTGTTGATCATCTCCAGGTCCATCGCCTGCGGTGTCTCAAAATCATAATCGCCGAACTCGTCTTTGGGGTGCATTTCCAGGTCGTAAAAATAGTTATCCAACCCCAGTTCTTTTAAGTGATATCCGCTCCGGCGCAGTTTTTCTGTCAGGATCTTGGTGGTGGTGGTTTTCCCGGAAGAGGATGGCCCGGCAACGATCACGATCCGGATCTGATCTTTCCGCTCCCGGATCTGTGCCGCAATCTGCTCGATGTCCTGCCGGTACGCCACCTCGGACTCCATCACGATCTCGCGCATCTCGCCATTGGCCACGCGCCGGTTGAGTCCTTTCACGTGGTTCACCCCGTGGTCGATCGCCCAATCCAGCACCCGCCAGATTTTTTCCCAGGGGATATTGCCGGCGGCATGCTGAGTTTTGGCATTGCCGCGCTCGCGGATGCGGGTACGTTCCTCGCGGTAGAGGATATATGCTTTGGCAACCTGCGCATGCCCGTTCTCGATCAGCACTTTTTCAACAACATCCTGGATCTCTTCTACCGAAGGCGCATGGTCGGGTGCGAAGCGGGCTTCCAGGATTTGGGTCACCTGTTCGCCAAGTCTGGTTGCCAGTTCATAGTCTCGCCCTCCGACTGAAACCGCAGCCCGATAAATGGCATTGTTGATCCGCAATTGGTTAAAGTTTACCTGCGCCCCATTGCGCTTGATCACAGATTTTATCTTGCTCATCAGAAGACCTCTCAGTTCAGATGGTTGCCTTCTCATTATATGCATGATTGTTAAATTGGATTGGTCTGAAAGACACCGGATTTGGTCTCGTCTTCGTCTCAAACACGATTTGATTTCGGCAGATCTCCAGTTTTTTCGCGATACAATTACCCAACTTCGATTGTCTTAGCGTATAATCAAACTGGAGCCGATGGTTTCCAAATGACTTGAATCGAGTTCCTTTACCGCTCCAAAATGTTGTTCAAGTAGATCAAAGAAATTTTAACCAATCCTTGGAGAGATCATGACCAAAGAATATTCCACAATTCTGGTTGAAACCCGAGAGAAGGTGGGGCTGATTACCCTGAATCGCCCTGAGGCACTCAATGCACTCAATAAAACCTTGCTCAGTGAACTGGTGGCTGCGCTGCGTGCCTTTGACGCCGATCCAGAGATTGGCGCCATGGTGGTTGCCGGTGGAGAGAAAGCCTTCGCTGCTGGCGCAGATATCACAGAAATGGCTGAAGCTTCGGTAACCGAGATGCTGGTGAGTGAGAATATCGACCTCTTTGACAAGTTTATGTCCATCAAAAAACCGATCATTGCCGCTGTTTCTGGCTGGTGCCTGGGGGGAGGAAACGAACTGGCCATGTCCTGTGATATGATCGTTGCCTCAGAAAGGGCACGTTTCGGTCAGCCTGAGATCAACCTGGGCGTGATCCCGGGAGCAGGCGGTACGCAGCGGTTGACCAAAGTGGTTGGCAAAGCGATTGCTATGGAAATGGTTCTGAACAACCGTCACCTGACTGCCGCCGAGGCGCTGCATTTTGGTCTGGTCAATAAGGTTGCCCCGGTGGAAGAATACCTCGATGTGGCCCTCAAGTTGGCAGCAGAGATCGCCAACCGTGCTCCGTGGGCGGTTCGGATGGGGAAGGAAGCGGTAAACCAATCCTTTGAAACCCATCTTAAAGCTGGGCTGGCTGAAGAGCGCCGCGCTTTTTATATGCTGTTTTCCACAGATGACCAAAAAGAGGGCATGAGAGCTTTCCAGGAAAAACGCAAACCCGACTGGAAAGGCTCCTGAGCCGCGAGTGGAGTAGGAAATTGCCAGACGCTGAAACCGATCGCCAATATGCTGCATCTACACCACCTGTTGTAACCCACCGGTCCCTGGTGCGTTCACTGCGCGAACTGCGGATTGAGCCGGATCGACCGGTGATTGTACACAGTTCGTTGAGCGCGTTTGGGAGGGTGCAGGGGGGCAGCGAAGTGGTGGTTGGGGCTTTGCTGGAAATGTTCGAGTCGTTGCTGGCCCCCACGTTTACTTACAAAACACTGGTTGTGCCAGAAATTGGCCCGCCAGATAACGCTGTGCAGTATGGCAACCATACAGATCGTAATAAAATGGCAGAATTCTTCTATCCAGATATGCCGGCAGACAGGCTGATGGGGAGAAT
>DNGN01000142.1 GCA_003486225.1 Chloroflexota bacterium | reverse complement strand
GTCGCTGGCGGTTACACCGATCTGGCTTATGAGTATCAGGGTGAGTATGCCTATTCCTATGTCTTTAGCGGACAATGGGGCTACCTCGATTATGCTCTTGCCAATGCGGCTTTACTAGGAGAAGTTACCGGCGCTACAGAATGGCATATCAATGCCGATGAAGCCGACCTGATCGATTACGACACAACCTTCAAGAGTCCCAATCAGATTGCTGCCTACGCACCAGACGCATATCGTGCTTCTGACCATGACCCGGTCGTCGTAGGATTGGAATTGACGACCGAGGCGGAAATCATGGAGTTGATCGATGACATCCAAGGACTGGTTGATGAGGGTGTCCTCAATGAAGGACAAGGCAATTCCTTCATGTCGAAACTGGAAAACGTCCTCAATAAGCTGGCGAAGGGACAAACCAAAGCTGCAGCAAACCAGCTCGGTGCCTTCATCAATGAAGTTGAGGCATTTGTCAATAGCGGCACCTTTTCTGCGGAACAAGGAGACCTGTTGATCCAGGCAGCGGCATTACTTGTCGATGCTCTCACTTAGAGATCTTGTTCGACAAACCCGTAATATCAATTTAGTAAAGAGACCCGCCAGATGGCGGGTCTCTTTTCATTTGAGTAATTCTGAAGGTGTTGGGCGAAACCTACGGGCACAGGCCAGGTTCCGATCCGGTGGGGTTAAACCCATACGCCCAGCGGCAGGTGTTATCGACCAGTGCCAGGTCTTTGAGGGGGTATTCTTTGGCGATCCTGATCGGCGAGCCGGCATCTTCCAGGGTGTAGTAGTCGTTGTAATCAAACCAGCCGGGCTGCCTGGGGCCGGCATCTGTCCAGGCGCTGAGCAGGAATGCATCGTTAAACCCGATCAGGGAGAGCTTGAAGGCAATTTGGATCTCGTTGCCGTTGGCCGGGGAACGGCGGATCCAGGCCAAATCCGGGTCATCGGACTGGTAGCCTGAGCTGAAGGCCAGCGTCTCATACCCGTTGGCTGCGCCTCCCTCGTTGGCCACCAGGGGGGTCGGGCCGCCAACATTATTATCGCTGTCCCAATAGATCTGGACGCCTTCCACGGTCCAATCTGAGATGCGGGGAGGCAGACCGTAGATCAGCCAGTCGCCGCGCCCGTCTTTATCGCTATCTACTTCCACCCCGTAGAATATTTCGCTCCCCTGAGGGGGCATCTCTTCAACAAAAATGGACACATACGCAAAAGATTTCCAAACGCTGATCTCAACACGAATGATATCCACGTAGGCCACATAATCCATGGTCTCTGAGGTAAACGGGCGTTCCAGGGGCATATTGAGGAAGTCATCTGCGGTTGCCTGGCCTTCACTGGCATAGACCCGCGAGGATGCGTCCACGAACCAGACCGGGTTCTTGGGGTTATCCGGGATCAAGGAATGGACCAGGGTCACGGTAGGGGTCGGGCTGTCGGTAGGCTGGATCACTTCTACCGTGGCCGTTGGCAGATCCGTGGCGGTGAGGGTGGCGGTGAGCGTGGCAGTTTCCTCCACGACCTGAGTTGCTAGGCTGGCGGATGGCGTATTGGCCGCAGGTGTTTCCAGAACGCCCGGATCATTCCTGTCCTCAAGCCAGGTCAATAGCCCGGTAATGGCCACGATCAAACCGGAAACAGTGGTGATGATTCCCAGGAATGTACTCCAAAAGGATGGTTTTTTTTCAGGTGCTTGTTCGTTACTCATTTTCTCGCGTCCTATTACTATTTAAAATTCCCGCCTGGAGAAGGCTGGTTGAATCACGCTCAGGGGTAATGGCCGGAACGGGCGGCTGTCAGCTTCCACGCTGATAAAACGGTTTTTGCCCAGTCCAATCATGGAACTTGGGGATGATGAAATGAATCGTAGTCATTAACCCTGGGATGAATCTAAAGTTTCTGACTCTTTGAACTGGCAGAAGTTTACAAAGTAAAGGTACAAACAACCGGGGCATGGTCCGGGGTGATCTCCTCGGAGCGGAGGTTGGGATTGTCGGCAATCGAAGGAAGTTGTTGGTTGTAATCGATCAGGCTGTCTACAAGCGGCAAGCTGCGCTCGCCGGCGGCATCTCGTGGGAAGAGCTCTTCGGAGGCAAAGAACTGGTCCAGCAGTTCTTTGCGGCCGTGGTGGATGCGTGAGAAGCGCCGTGCCTGGGGGATCAGGGCAGCCAGATTGAACAGCCGGGCGTCGTCGCCCTGGTCGGAGCGGTTGAATCCCCTGGTACCGATCTCGCTGCCCGTTGGGCCGGTGAGCAGCAGCGAGGTCTGGGCTTCTGGCACATCGTTGAAGTCTCCCATCAGCAGCAGCGGTTGGGCATCCTGATTTTCGATCCAGCGGTTGATGTGCAGGCGCAGGGTGAGCGCTTCGGCTGTCCTGCGGTGCAAGGCGATCCCGGTTTCCTGGGCACGCTGGTGTTCATCCAGCGGCGAAAAGCTGCTCCTGCCCGTTTCTGTTTTGAAGGTCAGCAGCTTGGATTTCAAGTGGGCGTTGACCAGTTTGATCGAGAGGTTTGCTTTCTCCACCTGGATCATCAGGGCACCGCGCCCCATTCTGCTGATCGCCACTGCCGGGCCGTCTGCATCGGATCGGAAGATCAGGGTCGCCGGGTTCGAGGGAAAATCTACGATCTCCTCGACAGCGGTCACCGGCAGCTTGCTCAGGAAGGCCACAAGAATCCCGCGACGGTCCGGGAAGCTGGAGACCACCTGGTGCGGGTAGGTGTGGTTGAGGGCCACCTGCAGATCCTGCATGGGCTCTTCCCCGCCTACTTCCTGAAACCCCACCACATCTGGCTCAAGCTCTTGGATCAGGTTGGCGATCAAGTTGATCTTGAAGGCATACTGGGTATGCTCTTCTATGGGGGCGTCTGGCTTTGGGGTAAACAGGTTTTCTACATTCCAGGTTATGGCTCGAAAAATCGTCATCAGGGTGCTGGTTTCTCCTTGATCTTTGCCTTAACCTTACAACAATTAATTGGATAAGACAAGTAGTCATTACCCTGGCCGCCTGGCAAAACAGCCCAACCCGAATGCAGGCTGTTCAAACCGGGTCAAATCCCCTATACTTTAAGTGGGACCCGAAAATTGAGAGGGAGCGATGAGGATTTTAATTGGGTATCATCAGCGCAGTGGAAGCACACTGCTGCAGCACATTCTTAATTCGCACTCCCAAGTGCGCTCCTTCAGCGATGCCAATTCGCTGCTGGTGCTGCCGATCCTGCTTGCGGGGTATTCTCCCGGGGGAAATATTTGCATCAAGCCGGTGGACAACTTTTTCTTGTTCCGGCCGCGCTTGCTCTACCGCAGGTTTGAGAAGTTTATCTGGTTGGCGCGCGACCCGCGTGATTCGTATCTCTCGGCCCTGGAAGTGGGCTTCGCCTATGGTTCGAGCCTGTGGCTGCCCGGGAAAAAGCTGCATGGGGTAGATGTCGGCCTGCTGAAGCGCTGGAAGCGGGTCTACCGGGAATATTTTCTCCACCCGGCTCGCTGGCATCTGGTGCGCTACGAAGATCTGGTGCGCGATGCGAAGCCGGTTCTGCAACAGCTGTTTGCCTACCTGGANNTTAGGTTACCTGTAAAGCAATTGGGAGCAAGCTTAACCCTGCACCAGGAAAAACCGCTGTTTGCGGCGGCGGATTGGATTAGGGGGTGCTGACTGCATACCTGGTGACCAGGTAAGGGTAGGTGGCAACTAGCTGGCAGTCACCGATCAGGTACTCGCTGATGACCCCCCAGCTGAGTGAGCTTTCGGCCTGCCAGGCATCATCGATGGCTGTGCCGACGCAGCCGCCGCCACCGTGGTAAAGGGCCGCACTGATCTGCCAGAGTTCTTTGTAGTTCAGCACATCCCCTGGTTCTTCGCCTGTCACGTTACGCACAATTTGCCCGGCCTGCCCGGCTGCAGCGGCCAGGGTTTTTGCGATCAGCTCGAATTCTTTGTCTGTCCTGAGGTCTTGCAGCGCTAACCCCCGGAGGTAGGCACGCGGGTATTCAGCCAGGTTTGTATATCCCCAGGCGCAGTTGCGCTCGCCGAAGACCGGGATACACAGGTCTAGGAAGGTGCGGATATCGTATGTCAGGAGCAGGTCGGCACCCTCATCGGTCATCATGCCGTATCCATATTCGCCTTTGATCACCCAGCCATTCCAAAATTGCGATTCCTGGCCGATGATGCCTTTGAGCAGCTTGGCTGGAACGCGAGCTTTGATCGCGGCATCCAGGATTTGCTGGTTGAATTTATTTTGGATCCGTGACACATCTGCTCTTGCAGCTTCAAGGCCGCAGGCACTGGCTGCCATATTGGGCAGCAGCCCGCCGTCGGAGCAGTTTGCCGCAGAGACATCCCCCCGCAAAATGAGCACACCCGCCAGGAGGGCGAAATCGTGCGCGGTTTGCAGTTCATCTGGGCTGGAGATGTCCCTCAACCATTCGATCTTGTCAATGTCCAGGCTGGGGAAGAACTCCCACTGGGCGGCTGCGATTGGAATTTGGTTATCCCATGGGGAATCAATTAACTGGAAGAGGAAGGTGCCGTCGGCCAGATTGATGTTGCGCACCTGAAATGTTTCTTGCAGGCTGTTGTCGCCGTAGGTGGAGGAGACATAGTAGGTCACCTGCATGCCGTCGGCGTTGGTGAAGGGCATATCCAGGGAGCACTCCCGACCGTTGCAGATAAATTCCTGCCCATCTTCAAATTTGATGGTGACGCGATTAATCTGGTGGTTGGCAAGCGGTTCGTACCCGCCGAATATCATCTGGGGGTGTTGGGAGCAGGTACCCCAGGGGGAACAGTTCGATAACTTGGCGTAGGCCAGGGCTCCCGGGAGCTTGATGGAAATCTTCAACTGGTCTTCAATCGGCCCAATGTAATGCAGGGTCAGGCCGGTGCAGGGTTCTTCTCGATCGAGCGATTGTTTGCAAACCCCTTGCTGCCAGAGCAGGTAAACTGAAAAACCGCAGTACCCCAGGACCTCGGAATCGGCTGGTTCACCGATCACTGCCATGTAGATATTGCAGCTCACTTTTTGTTCTGCCACGCTGGTCAGCATCCAGTGATGGTAAACGGTGGTGCGGAGATTGTACAACGACCGCATGTTCTGCGGGAAGTCTGGCAGGGGGACAGAATCGGGGTTGGGGGTGGGGGTTGGGTCAAGATGAAGGTTTTGAGCCGCGGCAGGGGATGGTACTAAAAGCAGACAGACTAAAATCACTGCGACCATGAGAAGGATGTAGGTTGCAGTAAAGCCGGTTCTGTGTTGGGATCCTCCGCCTTTGCTCCTGAACATTCAGTTCCTTATGGATAAAAAATTGTAACCAAATTTTACCATCGGACCAACATCCTTTGGTTAACAAAAATAACAGTGGGCACGAGATAAAATTTTAGTAGTCTCATTATATCTTGAATACGACATCTTGTAAGTATTTATTTTCTATTTATTTGATCGGGTTTGGTCAATCGGGTGGGTTTTGGCAGGGAGCTGGCTTTCTAGGCACGGCAAGGCTCCTGAAGGTTAAGTAAGTTTCTGTCTCTATCGGAAATTTGGTAAAATATAGTTAAGGCTCCCGTATCCAATACAATGCAGTCCCAGTGTACTCTTGATGGTAGAACCTGCTCTTTTTCAGCCTGGATACAGCCGAAACTATTGAGTTGATCTGGGGTTTCGTTTTAACGGTTTCCCATATACGTTTAATCAAAATGAAGGAGAAATGACGATGGAACACAAAATTGCTGTGGTTCTGGACAGTACGACAACCTTGCCCGAGGGGTTTTTGAAGGAGTTGGAGATTCGCTTTGCTCCAGCAATCATTATTTGGGAGGGGGAGGAATTGCTGGATGGGGTAGATATTCAGCCTGATGAATTTTTTAAAAGACTGGCTACGGCGAAAGAAATGCCTTCAACATCGCAAGCGACCCCGGTGATGTTCCAGGAGATCTATGAGGAATTGCTGGGCAAGGGCTATGATCTGCTGGTCGTGACCATCTCCTCCAAGCTGTCCGGTATGTACTCTTCGGCCATGCAAGCCAAGGAATTGTTCCCGGACGCAAATATCGAGGTGGTCGATTCGCTGACAGGCACCATGACGATCGGGTTTTCGCTGATGGAAGTCTTTAAGGCGATCCAGGGTGGTGCCTCGCTGCAAGAATGCCGAAAGGTGGCAGAAAATGCCCTGGCAAATACAGGCGCTTTGTTCTCTGTCGATACACTTGAATTTTTGCATCGCGGCGGCAGAATTGGTGGAGCGCAAAAATTCCTGGGCTCTGCTTTGAAATTAAAACCGATCCTGGAAGTGATTGAAGGCCGGTTTGAGGGTCTGGAAAAGGTGCGCACGCGGGCCAAGTCCCTGGATCGTCTGGTAGACCTGACGCTGGAGCGCATTGGAGACCGGAGGCCGATTAAGGTTGCCGCGCTGCATGCGGATGCTGAGCAGGTGGCCCAAGATCTGATTGATAAAATCCAGAGCCGAGTTGAAACAGAACTGACGGTGGTGGCATCTGTCAGTCCTGGGGTGGGGGTTCACCTGGGCCCGGGGACAGTGGGCCTGACCTTTCTGGCTGG
>DNGN01000248.1 GCA_003486225.1 Chloroflexota bacterium | reverse complement strand
CGTGGTCGTGGTGAACCTGGCCACCGACCTGACCTACGGCCTGATCGATCCGCGGGTGAAGTACAAATGACCGCGCGGCCCGCCATCACCTCCAGCTTCCGCGCCGTCGCCGTCTACGGCGCGAAGGAGACGATCAAGGCGTTCAACGCCAACAAGACCTCCTGGGTTGGCCTCGCAATCTTCATGGCCGTGGTGCTGATGGCGATCCTCGCGCCGTGGCTGGCGCCGCACGACCCGCTGGCCTTCGACACCGCGAAGGTGCTGTCGCCACCGAGCTGGAGCCACATGCTGGGCACCGACGGCATCGGCCGCGACGTGCTCAGCCGCATGATCTACGGGGCGCGAATTTCGCTGCTAGTCGGCTTCGTCTCGGTCGGCATCGCCGCCGTCATCGGCACGGCGCTCGGGTCCTGCGCGGGCTACTTCGGCGGCTGGATCGACGCTCTGATCATGCGCTTCGTCGACATCATGCTCTGCTTTCCGACGTTTTTCCTGATTCTGGCGGTCATCGCTTTTCTTGAACCCTCGATCTGGAACATCATGATCATCATCGGCCTGACCAGCTGGATGTACCTGGCGCGTATCGTGCGCGCCAACTTCCTTTCGCTGAAAGAACGAGATTTCATCATGGCCGCCCATACCATCGGCACATCCAATCTCTCGATCATCTTCAAGCACATCTTACCCAACAGCATTGCACCGATTATCGTATCGGGCACCCTGAGTGTGGCCAGCGCCATTATCAATGAAGCCTACATCAGCTTCCTTGGCTTAGGGGTACAGCCCCCTACCGCCACCTGGGGCAATATGCTGGAAGGGGCCTATAACTATATTGAAGCCGCTCCCTGGTTATGGATTTTCCCTGGATCATTGATCGTGCTGACCGTACTCTCGATTAATTTTGTGGGGGACGGGCTGCGCGATGCGTTAGATCCCCATGCCCTGGTCAACGTGGAATAGGAGATTGTCATGGAACCCATCCTAGAAGTCAAAAATCTTGAAGTCAACTTCAACACGCTTGACGGGGTTGTACACGCCGTGAATGATGTCTCCTACGCCGTGGAGGAAGGCAAGACCCTCGGCCTGGTGGGAGAAAGCGGCTGTGGCAAAAGCGTCAGCGTTCTATCTATCATGAGATTGATCCAGGAACCTCCAGGCATCATCAAAAAAGGGCAGATCCTTTTCCGCGGCCAAGATTTGCTGCAGTATGATGAGATGCAGATGGAAGGCATTCGCGGCGCAGAGATTGCCATGGTCTTTCAGGACCCCATGACCTACCTCAACCCGGTGCTGACGATCGGCAAGCAGATCAGCGAAGCGATTGTGGTGCACAAAGGCCTGACCTACCAGGAAGCGGATGAAATCACTATTGATCTGCTGAACCTGGTGGGCATCCCCAAACCCGCTGAACGGCTGAAAGATTTCCCCCACCAATTTTCTGGCGGCATGCGCCAGCGCGTGATGATTGCGATTGCCCTCTCCTGCAACCCGAGCGTGCTGATCGCCGATGAACCCACAACCGCTCTGGATGTCACCATCCAGGCCCAAATTGTGGACCTGACAAGAAATTTACAAGACACGCTCGGCATGGCCGTGATCTGGATCACCCACGATCTTGGTGTGGTTGCAGACCTGGCTGATAGAGTGGCTGTCATGTATGCAGGTTACATTGTTGAAGAAGCTGACGTCTTTGAAATCTACGAAGCACCTCAACATCCGTATACCAATTTCCTGCTCAAATCGCTTCCCAGAGTGGACAACACCCGCCGCAGCGAGCGCCTGGCAACTATTCCGGGCTTCCCCCCGAGCGGCGTAACGGTGATGCCTGGCTGCCCGTTAATGCCTCGCTGTAAATTTGCGATCGAGAAATGCCGGAATGAAAACCCGCCCCTGGAGGCGGTATCAGACGGGCATAAAATCGCCTGTTGGGTAGATATCAGCACAGGAAAACCCCGATGAACAATCACAAAAAAATCGTTGAAGTCAAAGGACTAAAAAAATATTTCCCAATCACCAGGGGCATCCTCATTCAGCGAGAAGTTGGCGCTGTAAAAGCAGTCGACGATATCAACTTCACGATCTATGAAGGAGAAACCCTGGGGTTGGTAGGCGAAAGCGGCTGCGGCAANNACCACCACCGGGCGCACCATCCTGCATCTGTACGAACCCACAGAGGGGCAGGTGCTTTTCAACGGTGAGGACCTGACGCAAAAGAAACCCTTAGAATTGCGGCGCATGCGCAACCGCATGCAGATGATCTTCCAGGATCCCATGGCTTCGCTCAACCCGCGCTGGACCATCTCGCAAAGCATATCTGAACCCATGATGGTTCATAAAAATCTAAGCAGTAAAGAAAAAATCAAACGAGTGGAGGAATTGCTAGAGCTTGTACAGCTTAATTCTTACTATATCAACCGCTACCCACACGAGTTTTCAGGCGGCCAGTTGCAGCGCATCGGGATCGCGCGCGCCCTGGCCTCCGACCCAGAATTCATTGTATGCGATGAACCCATCTCCGCCCTGGATGTCTCCATCCAGGCGCAGATCGTCAACCTGCTGGAAGACCTGCAAGACAAGCTCGGGCTGACTTACCTGTTCATCGCCCACGACCTGAGCATGGTGCGCCACATCTGTGACCGCGTGGCCGTGATGTACCTGGGGATGATCGTGGAGCTGGCAGACCGAGACGATCTGTACACCGACCCACTCCATCCTTATACCCAGGCACTGCTATCGGCTGTGCCGATTCCAGACCCCAGAGCCACCCGCGCCCGCAAGCGCATCATCCTNNTTCCATCCGCGCTGCCCCCTGGCCACAGAAAAGTGCCAGCAAGAAGTGCCTGAATGGCGTGAAATTAAACCCAATCACTGGGTTGCTTGTTGGGAAGCATAGAATTTCAGATATTTTTTCAGGAAAACCTATGAAATCAAATCCAATCATCGACCTTGAAATGTTAATGCGCGTCCCCTGCGTAGAGCCTTATCTTGGCTTCGACATCCACCCAGACGGAAACCAGATCGCTTTCTCCTGGGATATCACCGGGCATTGGGAGCTGTTTATAGTCCGGCTCGATTCGTC
This sequence comes from Chloroflexota bacterium, assembly GCA_003486225.1. The sequence goes on along the minus strand of DNGN01000248.1, from coordinate 1,959 downwards.
CTCCGCCCCCAAACAGATCAGCCTGGGGGAAGGCGCAAAATTTGCACCCCATTGGTCGCCAGATGGCAAGAAAATGGCCTATGCAATCGACCTGGATGGCGGGGAGAATTATGATATTTATCTCTATGATACAGTCACCGGCGAGCACTCGAACCTGACCAACAGCCCGCATGCGATCAACACCAAGTTTGCCTGGTCGCCTGACGGCAGCCAGATCGCGTTCTGCTGCGACAAGGCCAACCGCTTTGACACCTACATTATCCCCGCCACCGGCGGCACGCCACGGCTGCTCTTCGAACAGCCCTACCCAGACTTTTGGGTTTACTGGTCCCCGGATGGTCAGCATCTGGCGGTAGTGTGTGAGGCAGCCGGGCAGGACTACTATACCTACATCGTAGAAGCCGCCACCGGCAAAGACATCCCCATCAGCATCGCCGGCAAGCCGATCATGGCCAAGAACCCGTGTTGGTCCGCCGATGGCAAGCAGATCTTATTCGCTTCCAACTATTCCGGCACCTACCAGATTGCCCTGTACGACCTGGCCTCCCAAACTGTCACCTGGCTGACAGAGGGTAAAGGCGAAAAAGAGCTCCCCGACTGGTCTTCGGATGGAGATACCCTCACCTATGTAACCAGTTTCGGCCCCGAAAGCTTCCTGACCGTAGATTCGCTCACCGGGAAAGGAAAAAAACAGTACCAGATCGAGCCAGGGGTGGTTTATTCCCCAACCTTCACCCCGGACGGCCAGCATATTGTGCTGGTCTTCGATAACCCGCGTCACCCATGCGACCTGTGGGCTTTTTCGCTGCCAAACGAAACCTTCACCCAACTGACCCAGTCCCTGCCCGAGGAAATTGACCCGCAGCGATTTGTCATGCCCCAGCAGATCACCTACCCCAGCCTGGATGGCGCGGATGTGCCGGGGCTGCTCTACCTGCCTCCCAATCTGAGCGTCCCCGCACCGGCTGTGATCGACGTGCACGGGGGGCCGAACTGGCTCTCCCTGATCACCTGGAGCCCGTTCATCCAGCATATGGTCAGCCGGGGATGGGTGGTGCTCTCGCCCAATTACCGCGGCTCCACTGGCTACGGCAAAGCCTGGCAGCTTGCCAGCCGCTACGACCTGGGCGGCGTAGATACCCAGGATGTCGTCGCCGGGGCCAATTACCTGGAAGCCGAGGAATATGCTATCCCGGATAAAATTGCCGTCACCGGCAGGAGCTGGGGCGGCTACCTGACCATGACCTGCCTGACCCAATACCCAGAACGCTGGGCAGCCGGTTCCGCTTCGGTCCCCTTCCTGAACTGGTTCACCAGCCATCAAAACTCCCGTGAAGATTTGCAGCATTGGGACCGGGAAAATTTCGGCGACCCGGAAAAAGATTACGACCTGTGGTACCAGCGATCGCCCTATTTCTTCCTTGACCGCATCGAAGCACCTGTGCAGCTGCTGTGCGGCGAGAACGACGTGCGCTGCCCGGCCAGCGAGTCTCAACAGGCAGCGGAAGAATTGATCAAGCTGGGCAAAGAGGTGGACTACGTATTATTTGAAGGCGAAGGACACGCCCTACTCAAAGTAGAAACTCAGGTAGAAGCCAAAACCAGGCGCGTAGAATTCATGTCCAAAGTCCTAGAAAAGGAATAAAGATGATGCTGGAAAAAGCCAAAGCAATTCACCCCCAGATGGTCACCTGGCGGCGGGATTTCCATATGCACCCCGAAATGGGATTTAAAGAGACCCGCACTGCCGCCAAGGTAGCCGAAGTTTTACAGTCTTTGGGCTGCCGGGTGCGCACCGGAGTAGGTAAAACCGGCGTGATCGGTGAACTGGGACAAGGCAAGCCGATCATCGGCATCCGCGCTGACATGGACGCCCTGCCTATCCAGGAAGAGAACGACCAACCATATAAATCCACCGTAGATGGCGTAATGCATGCCTGCGGCCACGACGCCCATACC
>DNGN01000346.1 GCA_003486225.1 Chloroflexota bacterium | reverse complement strand
GCCATCAGCGAGACAAATCCCAACAGCGGATACTCGTCGGGGCAGGCAATGCCGATCACGCCGACAGGCTCATTGACCGCCACCGTGATTCCGCGCAGGGTGGTCTCCTGGATGGTGCCGCCGTATTTATCGGCCCAGGCCGCGTAGGTGAACAATCGATCAATCGAGGCCTCCACCTCAGCCTGGGCTGCTTTGGGTGTTTTGCCGGTCATCTCACTGATCCGCCTGGCAAACTCGTCCTGGCGGGCAGCTAAATTTTCAGCCGTAAAATACAGGATCTGTGAACGGTTGTAGCCGTGGCGCATCGCCCAGCCTGGTTTGGCGGTATGGGCCGCATGTGCGGCTTCCACCGCATTGCGGATATCTTTGCGGTTGCCGTCACCCACCTGGCCAACCAACTCACCGGACGGGGATAAGACAGCCCGGGTGTAATAGCCGTCCGGCCGGATTTGCTTGCCACCCACATACATCTTCGGTGTGCGGTCCACCCCCTGCAGCTTGCGCTCGTGGCCATCCGGCATGACCGGACGGGCCGGCACAGCCTTGCCCCAATCCTTGAAGGCTTCTTCGGATTCGGGTGCTGTGAAAACCGGCCGCGGGCGAGCCTGCCAGGCTGGTCGGATATATTCGTGCAGTCCTTCCCGGCCGCCCTCCCGGCCAAAACCGCTCTCGCGGTACCCGCCAAAACCGGAGGCACCGTCAAAGAGATTCGTGCAGTTCACCCACAGGGAGCCGGCCTTTATCTTGCTGGCGACATCCAGTGCCAGGTTGATATTTTCACTCCAGACACTGGCTGCCAACCCGTAGCGGGTGTTGTTGGCCAGGGCAACCGCCTCTTCCGGGCTGCGGAAGGTCAGCGAGACCAGCACAGGCCCAAAAATTTCTTCCTGCACGGTTTCCGCCGCCGGTTCCAGGTTGGTGATCAGGGTTGGCTTATAAAACAGCCCTTTCTCGGGGAGCGCAATATCCGGCTGGAAGACAACGCCGCCTTCGCTCTCGCCGGTCTTCACCCAGCCGTCCACCGTGTTCCATTGGGCCTGATCCACGATCGCGCCCATGTCAATGCATTTATCCAGCGGGTTGCCCACGCGCATGTGCCCCATGCGCGCTTTCAGCTTGGCGATGAACTTATCGGCGACATTCTCCTGCACCAGCAAGCGGGAACCTGCGCAGCACACCTGCCCCTGGTTAAACCAGATGGCATCGATCACCCCTTCCACGGCGCTGTCCAGGTCTGCGTCTTCGAAGACCAGGAAGGGGGATTTACCGCCCAGTTCCAGCGAGATGCGCTTCCCGGTACCCGCAGTCTGCTTGCGCAAGATGCGCCCCACCTCGGTGGAACCGGTAAAAGCGATCTTGTCCACATCCGGGTGAGTGACGATCATCGAACCCGCTTTGCTGCTGCCGGTAACCACATTCACCACGCCGGGGGGCAGCCCGGTCTCAGCCACAATCTCTGCAAAGAGCAAGGCGCTCAGGCGCGTGCTGGAAGCAGGCTTAAGCACCACGGTGTTGCCGGTGGCAATCGCCGGGGCAATCTTCCAGGCCAGCATCAGCAGCGGGAAATTCCACGGAATGATCTGGCCTATGACTCCCACAGCCTGGTAATCATGCAGCTCTTTATCCATCAGCTGGGCCCAACCCGCATAATAATAGAAGTGGCGGGCCAGCAAAGGTACATCGATATCACGCGATTCCCGGATGGGCTTGCCGTTGTCCATGGATTCAAGCACTGCCAAAATTCGGTGATGCTTCTGGATGTTGCGGGCAATCGCATACATATAGCGTGCCCGTTCGCGCCCCGGGGTCTTGGCCCATTTCAGCTGGGCTTTGCGCGCCGCTGCCACGGCCTGATCTACAACCGCCTGGTCAGCCTGGGAAGTTTCAGCCAGTAATTCTCCCGTGGCCGGATCGATGCTCGGGTAAGTAGCCGCACCTTCTACATGCACCCATTGGTTATTAATGAATTGCCCAAATTTGCGCTGATGTTCATCCAGCCAGGCATTGACTGCCGCAGGAGATTCAGGTGCCGGTCCATATTCCATCGTCTTAAAAATTTCCATCAAATCCATTGTCTTTCTCCATTTAACCCATCGGCATATGATGCCGGGCAGCATAATGACCGGTCAGGTAGTGGTAAAGCTGCCGCTCGATATCGGTTAGCAAGCTGCTGGCGCCCACCCGGAACAGGTCGGGCATCATCCACGCTTCACCCAATTCTTCCTTCATCAAAGCCTGCCAGGCCATGACCTCTTTGGCTTTGCTGATGCCGCCTGCCGGCTTGAAGCCCACCTTATACCCGGTTCGCTGGTTATAGTCCCGGATGGCCCGCACCATCACCAGGCCAAACTCAAGTGTGGCGTTCACCGACTCTTTGCCAGTAGAAGTTTTAATGAAATCAGATCCCGCCATCATGGCAACCAGGCTGGCTTGGTAAACTTGCTTCAAAGTCGCCAGGTCGCCGGTGGCCAGGATCGTCTTCATGTGGGCAGCCTCTCCGCATGTCTTGCGGAAGGCACGGATCTCATCATACAATTTCTGCCAGTTGCCCGTCAGCACATCATAACGAGGGATCACGATATCGATCTCCGCCGCTCCGGCCTCTATGGCCTGCTCGATCTCGGCATTGCGCTGGGCAAAGGGAGTCTGTCCGGCGGGGAAACCTGTCGCCACCGAAGCCACCGGAATACCGGACCCCTTTAAAGCCTCAACGGCATCTTTTACCCGGCTGGGATAAACACACACAGCCCCCACGGTAACCTTCTCTCCGCCCGTCAGCTGCGCCAGCATATCCGGTCGCAGCGGGTTACGAGCTTTGGCACATAATCTATGCACCCGCCCTGGCGTATCATCCCCGGACAGAGTGGTAAGGTCAATATTCGTGACAGCCCGCAGCAGCCAGGCCGCCTGCCAGTCTTTTTTAATGGACCGCCTGCCTGGTAAAGTTGCTACCCGCCGTTCTACCGCGCTGCGATTGACCCGGGCATTAAAAACCCAATCCAAATCCAGCGGCATGCCGGGGTTTCGTTCGTGGTTATTACTCATATTGGTAACCCTTCTCATGTTTCAAAAAATTTGCCATCCTTGCCTGAATTGCAGATGGTCTACATCTCAAATATACCACAATGACCATAGCAAGAGATACCTACCAGCAGGCCAATTCTCAGGCGCCTGTCGCAGGCCTAGCAAATCCATTTCGAGCGTTTCTGGCAATTCGAAGCTGTGGTTTGTCAAATCAGGTATAATCACCTGCATGTCAGAAACTGGTGATCACCTCGCTGAAACCGGTCCCCAAACCGGGAGTCACTATACCATCTCGATTCCGGTATTCGAAGGGCCGCTCGACCTGCTGCTCCAGCTGATTGAGCGCGCAGAACTGGATATCACCAAGGTTGCCCTGGTTGAGGTCACCGGCCCCTTTCTGGAATATGTCCGCCAAATCCAGCGGGAAAAAGCGGATGAGGTCTCTAATTTCCTTGTGGTGGCTGCCCGCCTGATGCAGATCAAATCCGAGGCCTTACTGCCACGCCCACCAGAACGAGAACCCGGCGAAGAAGACCCAAGCACCGAACTGATCAACCAGCTGATGGCCTACAAGAAATTTAAGGAGATCGCCCAGCTGCTGCGCGAGCGTGATGAAAAAGGCTTGCGTACATATCTGCGGATCGCCCCTCCCCCAAAAACCGAAGGGAAACTGGCTGAAGACCGCTATTCGCTGCAAGACCTGATCAATGCTGCCCGGCAGGCGCTGCGCATATTGGAAGAAAAAGAATCGGTCGATACTGTTGTCCGTCCCCCCAAAATCACCATTCAGCAAAAGATCACCGAGATCCGCCGCAAGCTCAAAGCCGGGCGCGCTTCCTTTACAGAACTGCTGGGAGAAGGCTACACCCGGGTGGAGGTCGTGGTAACCTTTTTGGCTTTACTGGAGCTGGTCAGACGCTTCCGCATCCGGGCTGTCCAGGACAGCACCTTCAGTGATATCCTGATCGAATCCACCGAAGACTGGGATGAGACGGATGATTTCGATATCGAGTTCCTGGAATAGCCATAAACTCCATTTATTACCATCCAGGCGATCATTTCCCAGGTAAACTCGCGCCAGTCCACTTCGTCTGATACCTAGACCTGCTGTCAAGATTGCCTTACCCACCAGAATCAGCACCCAAGGACGAACCTGTTATGCCTAACCGACTCGCCCAAGAAAACTCCCCCTACCTCTTGCAGCATAAAGACAACCCGGTAGATTGGNNCCAGCGGTTTTAGACCAGGCCGCATTCAAGCTCGCGCAGAACTATGATAGGACGTATGGCGGGTGGGGCAGCGCTCCGAAATTCCCCCAACCGATGACCATCCTTTTCCTGCTGCGGCGCGCCAGCCGGGGAGACCGCCATGCGCTGGACCTGGCCACCCACGCCCTGGATGCCATGGCAAAAGGGGGCATGTACGACCTGATCGGTGGTGGGTTTGCCCGTTACAGCGTGGACAACCATTGGCTGGTGCCGCATTTTGAAAAAATGCTCTATGACAACGCCCAGCTCGCCCGGGCTTACCTGCATGCCTTCATGCTGACCGGAAACCCCATCTACCGCAGTATTTGTGAAGAAACGCTGGATTTCGTCCTGCGGGAGATGACCCATCCTGAAGGTGGTTTTTTCAGCAGTATTGATGCCGACTCGGAAGGAGAGGAGGGCCTGTTCTACACCTGGACATTCGAGGAGCTGCAAACCCTGCTGACGGACGAGGAATTCGAAACCGTTTCACAGGCTTATGCCATCAGCCAGGCAGGTAACTTCGAAGGCCGAATCGTGCTCCAGCATCAGCTGACCCAGGCTGAGCGCTTGCCACTGGAACCTATGCTCCGATCCGCCCACCATAAACTTTTCCAGGCGCGCAGTATGCGCGTCCGCCCCGCCACGGATGATAAGGTGCTCAGCGCCTGGAATGCCTGGATGAATACCGCTTTTTCCGAAGCCGCCCGTTACCTGAACAGACAGGATTACCTGCATGCCGCGCAACGCAACCTGCGCTTCCTGCTGGATTCACTGCGGGTGGACGGGCGTTTACTGCGCTCCTGGAGAGAAGGAAAAGCCCTCCACAATGCCTACCTGGAAGACTATGCCAGCCTGGCCTTGGCGTTGTTNNCAGGAGAGCCAGGATAACGCCACACCATCCGGCAGCAGTTTAGCGGTGCAGGCCTTCCTGCTTTTGGCGGCCTACTCCGGCGAAGGCAAATACTACGACCTGGCGGCCAGTATCCTTTCGCCGATGGAACAGGTCCTCGCAACCTACCCCACCGCCTTTGGAAACTGGTTGGGAGCGCTGGATTTTGCCCTGGCCGGGATCAAAGAGGTTGCCGTACTCGGCGACCTCCAGCATACCCAGGCACAGGCCATGCTCGCAGGCATTTGGCAAGAATTTCGCCCGGACTGCATCCTGGCAGCCTCGCCAGTCCCTGTCCCTGACAACGCCCCTCCTTTATTGAAAGACCGCCCGTTGATCGATGGGCAAGCTACAGCGTACGTATGCCAGCATTTTAGCTGCCAGCAGCCCACCACCGATGTGCAGGAGTTGATCGCTCAGCTGCGCTGAGGTCTGGCACACGTTGGCGGGTAGAGCCTGTTCCTGTATAATGGAAACAGGTCGCCGCTCTCTGGATATCACACTTCACTTGGCGCATGTTCTGGCTATAAAAAGGGGTTTCATGTGATGTTCTGGGGTTTTCTGCTTGGCACGATTTTCTTGACCTGGGTCAGCCGCAAGTCCTTACTTTCTCCTC
>DNGN01000304.1 GCA_003486225.1 Chloroflexota bacterium | reverse complement strand
AGGTAGGTCTCGCGGCCCGCTGGGGATGACGTCCAGGCTTTTTTCAATCCGGTCAGCAATCACATCCGGTGGGAAGATCTTGATCATTGGGGCACAAAGTTCAATGGCCAGCGGCAATCCATCCAGCGTTAGACAAATGCGGGTCAAATCAGCCAGGACCTTATCATCGGGGGAAAAAGCAGGATCAACCGCGCGCGCCCGCATAATGAACAAAGCAACGGATTCGACGTTTTTAAGATCTTCATAGTTGCTCTGGATGATCGAGCCTGGCAAATTGAGAGGATGCACTGGGTATTCCTGTTCTCCGTAAATATGCAGATGCTCACGGCTGGTAACCAGGATCGATAGTTGTGGGGCAGCGGCTAACAACTCCCCAACCAACGAGGCACACGCCAATAAATGTTCCAGATTATCAATCACCAACAGCAGCTGTCTTTGGCTCAAATAGCGTTTCAGTACTTCGTCCAAAGGCGAATCGGTTCCCTCGGTGAGGCTAAAAACACTTGCGATCGATTGGGTGACCAGGGAGGGTTCGAGAATATTGGCCAGTTCTACCAGCCAAACCCCATCCCGGTATTCCTCTATCAACGCTTCTGCCACCTTCAGAGCGAGGCGGGTTTTTCCCACTCCGCCGATACCTGTCAGTGTCACCAAACGAGAACTGCTCAACAAATCGATTACCTGGGCGATCTCTTTGTCCCGGCCGATGAAAGCTGTACGCTGTTTGGGCAGATTGTGCCTAGGCCGTGAAAGGGTGTTTACGGGGGGGAATGCCCGCTCCAGTCCCGGGGCTTCTATTTGGAAAATACGCTCCGGATAGGATAATCCCTTAAGGGAGTGTTCTCCCAGATCGATCAGCCGGATTGCTGGACCAAGATCCGGGCGCGCCAGCTCAGCGCTGACGAGCGAGATCAGGATCTGCCCACCATGCCCGGCCGAAGAAATGCGCGCCACCCGGTTGAGGGTATGCGTGGCAGCATAATCACCGCTGCCGTCCAGATGTGCTTCCCCGGTATGAATACCAATCCGGACGCAAATCTCCCCAATGGCGTTGGGCCAGTCGGCATTCTTCAGCTGGCGCTGAACTTCAATGGCAGCTTTTACAGCCTCGGCCGGGTTGGTGAATGCTACCTGGAATTCATCACCGACAATCTTAAACACCTTGCCATCATGAGACCGCATTACAGAATGCAGGAGGGTATGATGCTGGTCGAGAGCGATCCTCATACTGTCTGGATACTGCTCCCAGAGTTGTGTACTGCCCTGGATATCTGTAAATAAGAAAGTGATCGTACCGGAGTCTAACATTTTTCCTGCCAGAAGATGCCAAGCGTAACTCTCGTTTTCTTGTGATCGTATTCAAATAAAAAGACGCAAGGAATAAATCCGTTCAATGCGATATTGAGCGAATCCCGTTAAAAAATTATACAGGAAAAAGTTCCTGTATAAGATCCGCCAATCCCCAATTACGCTAATTTTTCACTCAAACCAAAACCTCGACGATAACGGCTCAAGACGATTTTGAGCAGTTCCGAACCGCTTGAATGAGGATAACTCTGACCAATCCTGTTATCTGCTCAGAGTCTCAATCTGAATACCTGGTATCATCAAGGATTACTCGTATTACCTGGTGGGGCAGAATTTTCTCTCTGTACCAAGGACATTATGTGTTTTCCTGTATAATGTTTTAAGTGCATATTTTNNGCTCATTTTCATTCTCTTGCTTGGGGGTCCGATTCTGACAAGCTTGGGAGTTGAACCCTACTGTATCTCAGGGACGTGGCCTGAACTTCAATTTCGTCCATGCAATCAGCAGATCGCTGGTGGCTCAGTCGTATCTCCCTATCCACTTCCCACGCCTGGTCCCGAAGGCCCGATCCCGATAATATTTGATGACGATGGCAGTCCGGATGGTATGGTTGCGCTCCTATACTTCCTTAGCAACCCGCTCTACGACGTTAGAGCAGTCACTGTATCCCAGGGAGAAGCTCATCCGCAGTTGTTCGCGCAGCACATTGCCCAGTTCCTTGCCGCCTTCGGCAGACAAGATATCCCCGTTGGATTTGGTAGTGAATTTCCCCTGGAAGGAGATAATGCCTTTCCTGAGCCGTGGAGAGAAGCAAGTGATCGTTTCTTTGGTATGCCGCTATCAGAGTCTCCCACCGCATTTGAGCCGCGTCCTGCCGCTGAAATATTCATAGAAACTCTAACCCGTTCAACCGACCCGATGCTGGTGTTCCTCAGCGGATCTCATACGAATCTTGCCGAAGCAATCCGGGTCGAACCCGGGATAAAAGAGAACATATCGGGGGTTTATGTCATGGGTGGCAGCCTCTATGTGCCGGGAAACATTGAGAGTGATTGGCCTGAGATCCATAACGCAGTCGCGGAATGGAATATCTGGGTTGATCCACTGGCAGCGCATGAGGTCTTCGTTTCAGGTTTGCCTCTTCATCTTGTTCCACTCGATGCAACCAATCAAGTCATCTGGACCAAAGCTGATGCAAAAACTTGGAAGTCCTTTGCGGCCCCTGAGGCCGTCATGGCAGGCGAATTCCTGGATTGGATGTTAGATGCGTGGTCCCTGGATGCTGCCTATATCTGGGACCTTGTAGCAGCCGTTTCAGCTACAGACCCAAGGCTTTGTCCGGAGGTTCAGCTGGCGCTGGATGTGAATATCAATCCGGGCCCGGATCAGGGTCAGACGGTGCTGACTGAGGGTGCTGCCAATAGTGGGGTTTGCCTGGAACCGGATCCCGAACAGGTTCGAGCAAGGGTAGAAGGTATTCTGGGCCAAGTGCCATAAGGATCTTATAAAAAATAGGTGCTGACAACCGCAAGTATGGTCAGGTGTATATCCCTCTGGACGAACTGCGTCACCTGCTGAGCCGCATGGGTGAGAACCAGGACAGTGCGGGGCTAAGGCGAATGATTTGTTAGAAATCATCAGGGTGCAGCAATAATCTCGAACAAATCTCATCAATTTTGTGTACTGCGCAAACT
>DNGN01000073.1 GCA_003486225.1 Chloroflexota bacterium | reverse complement strand
CCGCGCACACTGCGACCGCTGGATAAGGATACTTTGATCGAATCGGTCAAAAAAACCGGTAAAGTCCTGATCGTGCATGAAGCGGTAAAGACCAGCGGGATTGGGGCAGAGTTTTCGGCTGTTATTGCCGAGAGTGAAGCCTTTGGCTATCTGGAGGCGCCCATTCAGCGGCTGGCAGGCAGAGAGGTGCCGATCCCGTATAATCGGGAACTGGAGTACCATTCCGTACCTCAGGTGGAGAATATCATCGAAAAAGCCCGCCAATTAGCCCAATTGAAGGTGTGATATGGCTGTAGAAATGATCATGCCAAAAGTGGATATGGACCAGGAAACGGGCACTGTGGTGGAATGGAAAAAACAAAACGGTGACCAGGTCTCGGAGGGCGAGATCATCCTGGTGATGGAGACCGATAAGGTCGCGATTGATGTTGAATCGCCTGGGACCGGGATCCTATCTGGAATCTCCGCTAAAGTTGGAGATGTGGTCCCGATTGGGACAGTGATTGCCTATATCCTGGAGCCAGGCGAGAAGCTGCCAGAAGGTGCTGGCCCCCCCGCATCTCAGCAGGAAGAAAAACCGCAAGAGGGTTCTCCTGCCGGGCAAGCTCCTGCCCCGACAGTTTTTGCTACTCCCGTAGCCCGGAATATGGCAGCCGCACACGGTATCAACCTCACGGAGGTGGCCGGCACGGGGCGGGATGGAAAAGTGACCAAGACGGATGTCGAGGCATTGATCCCTGACCACGCTGCGGTTAAGCGTGCTGATGGAAAAGTTTACGCGTCGCCTGCTGCCAGGCGGATCGCCAGGGAGCGGGGCATTGACCTGAGCCAGGTGGCTGGCACGGGCCCGTCGGGCAGGGTGCAGGGATTTGACGTTGAGGCATTTCAACCCGTTCAGCCAGTGGGAATGGTGCAGCAGACGGCTGGCAGCCTGGAACCCGAGGTAATCCCCCTGATCGGGATGCGCCGCACGATTGCCGAACGCATGACAAGAAGCTACCAGACCATTCCGCACATCAAATTCACTGCCAGGGTGGATATGACCAATTTCATCGAATCTCGTACAGCGATGAATACCTATGCAGAAAAGAGGGGGGAGATCAAAATATCTGCCACGGCTTTGCTGGTGAAAATGGTTGCCATGACTTTGCGCAAGCATCCCTGGTTGAATAGTTCTTTCACGGAAGAGGCGATCTTGCTGCATAAAGAGATCAATATTGGCGTTGCTGTGGCGCTTGAGGCAGGTTTGATTGTCCCGGTGGTGAGGAATGCCGACCAAAAACCTACCCGCCAGTTGGCCGTGGAAATTGATGATCTGGCTACCAGGGCTCGGGAAGGGAAGCTGGTAAGCAGCGAAGTGAAAGGTGGAACCTTTACGATATCCAACCTTGGCCCATTTGGGGTAGAACAGTTTGAGGCCATTATCAATCCCCCTGAGGCTGCCATCCTTGCGGTTGGAAACACTCACCAGGAGGCAGTGCCATTAGCAGACGGGCAAATTGTCTCACGACCGGTGATGAAGATAACATTATCTGCAGACCACAGGGTTGTGGATGGGGCCGTGGCGGCAAGATTCATCACCGATCTACAGCACACTTTAGAAAATCCAATCCTCTCTACCTACTAGGAGTGAAAAGCTATGCCAGAAAAAAACGTGATCGTTCAGCATAAGGTTGGTCTCCATGCCAGACCGGCTTCAGTTTTTGTCCAAACGGCTTCCAAGTTTTCCAGCACGATTACTGTTTCCTGCGAAGGCCGCAACGCAAACGCAAAAAGCATCCTGAACGTGCTCACTTTGGGAGCTCATCAGGGGGCAGAGATAACGATTGCTGCAGAAGGAGAAGATGCTGAGGAAGCGCTGTCAACCCTGGTGGGGCTGGTTGAAAATAATTTTGGCGAGGGAGCATGAAAACAATCACCGGTATTCCTGCTTCCTATGGAATTGCCATTGGTCCTGCCTTTGTATATCAGCGCGTAGAGCTTGAGATCCGCCGCGAAACGATTGATGACACGGATGTGGAGTGGGCTCGATTTGAATCTGCCCAGGTAACAGCACGAACTCAGCTCGACGAAATCTATCTCAAAGCAGAAAAAGAGAGCGGGGATGAACACGCTGCCATCTTCAAAGCACAGCTGATGATGCTGGATGATCCCGAATTGGTCAGCGCAGTAAAAACGGTGGTATTCGAACAAAAGATCAAAGTTGAATCGGCTTTGGCGGATGCGGTGGAGAATTATGCCGGCATGCTGGAGGCTCTGGAGGATGAATACCTGAGTGCCCGTGCTTTGGATATCCGGGATGTTGGTGCTCGCATGCTGAGAATCTTATTGGGTGTGTCAGATACTCCCGCAAAAGATTTAAGCCTCCCTTCGATTATTATTGCGGATGACCTGACCCCATCCGATACCATATTGCTGGATAAAACCTATGTGCTTGGATTTTGCACTGCCAAAGGCGGTGCAACCTCGCATACAGCCATTCTGGCCAGAAGCCTGGGAATCCCTGCGGTAGTCGGGGCGGGAAACACCGTTCAGCATTTGCGCAATGGTATCCAGCTGATCGTGGATGGTGATTCGGGAGAGGTGATCGTAGACCCGGATGCCCCCACATTATCTGAATACCACCTCCGGCAGGATAAATCGCTCCTGATAAAAGAAAAAGCATCAGAAGTAGCCCATCAGCCAGCCATCACCTCGGATGGGCACCAGGTTGAAATTGTTGCCAACATCGGCAATGTTGAGGATGCCCGTGCTGCGCTTGAAGCCGGTGCAGAAGGGGTGGGACTGCTGCGTTCGGAGTTCCTTTACCTGGAACGCAGCAGCCTGCCGACGGAGGAGGAGCAGTATCAGAGCTATAAAGCCATTGCAGATACTTTCGGGAAACTGCCGGTCATTCTGAGAACTTTGGATGTTGGGGGAGATAAAGAAATCCCGTATATTGACCTGCCAAAAGAAGATAACCCATTTTTAGGGGTGCGTGCGATCCGTTTGTGTTTGAACCGTCCGCAACTTTTTAAACCTCAACTGCGGGCTGCACTGCGGGCAGGGCAGGGCAATAACCTTAAACTCATGTTCCCGATGGTGGCCAGCGTGGAAGAGGTGGTCCAGGCAAAATCGCTATTGGAAGAATGCCGTCGAGAATTGGAGCAAGAAGGACATCTCATTCAGGACAAGATGGAAGTAGGGATTATGATTGAAATCCCGGCAGCGGCAATAATTGCCGATCAGCTTGCTGAAGTGGTGGACTTTTTTTCCATCGGCACAAATGACCTGAGCCAATATACCATGGCCGCGGACCGAACAAATGCCAAGGTTGCCCAGATCGCCTCTGGATTCCAACCGGCGGTCTTCCGCCTGATCAAACAGGTGATCGATGCGGCCCATGCGCGCGGAAAATGGGTTGGGCTATGCGGGGAAATGGCGGGAGAGCTGATCGCAATCCCTATCTTGCTGGGGCTTGGCCTGGATGAATTCAGCATGAATCCCCCAGCTATCCCATATGCAAAATTGCTGATCCAGTCTATCTCGCTGGAGAAAGCCAAAGCTGTGGCAGAACTGGCTTTGAATCAATTGAATAGCAATGAGATCCGTGCGCTTGTACTGGAGTTGATTCCGGAAGTGCAGCTGGGGTGAGGTTGAGGTGCTTTTCAGCACGGGCAGAGAAAACAGAAGCCTGAGCACCAGAAGGCGAAACCCACTGGTTGCTCACTTGCAAGGTCAGGACATCTAAGCCGGATAAATTTTTTCAGGGGCATGGCGTCTTTTAGGGCGCTCGATCAATTCATAGATCGCCCCAAAATCCTGTTCAGTACTTAGATATGCGTAGTGCCCATCCCCATCAGGCCCAAAGCCAGCTCCTTCCTGAATGACTTCAAAACCTGCTCGCCTAGCCTCTTCTAAGGCTGCGGGCATATCTTCAACCAAGATCCCTAAATGGTGTACCCCATAACCATGTTCTTTGATGAAATCTTCATGGATGGTTGCTCCCTCTTTGATCTCAATCAGCTCGATGCGCGTTGGCCCAAAATTTGAGAGCGCGATTCTGATCGCATTCTCTACATCCTTGCCATAATAGCGGCTCATGGATAGCAGTGGTCTTTTGTAGGTGTAAAAGTGCCAGGGGCCGATGCCAAAGGTGTGCCAGTAGTTTTCAACGGTTTCATCCAGGTTTTTGACGATGAGTGCGATCTGGGCGATCCCATGATTCAGCAAGGATATGGGGTTGTGAACTGGTTTTGATTGTGTCATCGTAAATCGAGTCCCTGTTTTGTTTCTAAGTTTTTTACTCATCATACCATTTTATTGATCTGCTACCGCCACTTTGGATAAAGTTTCACAAGCAATGTTTATAGCGAATAGTTTTATGCTAAAATTATGTAACGATTTTATACATTGAATTCCTAGTGTAAAGATTACCATGTAATAAGTGAAGAGGAGGTGATATGGCTTAGTTTTTTTGTCGGATGCATCGCCTATCAGCCGGGTTGGCTCCCCGCGTATTTTCCTGGGCGGCATTGGTAATGTTCTCTAGAGTGCTTTACTTAAGGAGCTAGGAGTCAAGAGTATGAAGAAATTCAAGTTTTTCCCCTTTCTTTTAATCATGTTTATCCTGTTGAGCGCTTGTGGCGGAGCTGGCGGCCCCAGCACCATCAAGATTGGTATCAACGCACCAATTACGGGAGACATCCCGAAGGTGGGTGAGGGAACCAGGTTCTCTGCTGAAATGTGGCTCGAGGAAAATGGCGGTGTACTCACCGTTGGTGGGAAGGAATACCAAGTAGAGCTTGTGATTGAGGACAACGAATCGAAAGGTGAATCTGCTGCAGCGGTGAATACTAAACTGATCACCCAGGATGAAGTCCTTGTCATCGTGGGTCCGCAATCCTCCAAGCAAGCTGTTCCGGCAGGTGGCGTTGCCAATGATCTCAAGACCCCTATGATCAGCCCATGGTCGACCAACCCGAATACGACCCTGGATCGCCCCTGGGTGTTCCGCACCCCGTTCCTGGACCCATTCCAGGGCCCGGTGGTTGCTAATTTTGTTACCGAGGAATTTGGCTTTACAAAAGCGGGCGTCTTGTATGATATCGCCAGTGACTATCCCAAGGGTTTGGCAGAATTCTTCCAAAAAGGTTGGGAAGATGTGCATGGCGCGGGTTCTGTGGTAGCTTTCGAGAGCTTCACCACAGGCGACACGGACTTTAGCGCTCAACTGACCAAGATTATTGACTCGGGAGCTGAGTTCATCTTCTCTCCGCAGTACTACAATGAGGTGGCACTGATCGTTCAGCAGGCCCATGAGCTCGGATTTGAGGGGCCAATTGTTGGTTCCGACAGCTGGGGCTCAGCCGAGACCGTGAACCTGTGCGGTGAAGACTGCTACGGCCTCTTCTTCAGCAGCCACTACGCCGCCGAAGGTGCAACAGGCGCAACCAAAGAATTCATTGATAAATACAACGCCCAGTATGGCTACGTGCCCGATGATGTGGGCGCTTTGACATGGGATGCCATGAATATTGTCAAGCAAGCCATTCAGGATTGCGGTGAGATCACCGGCGATATTGCGGTGGACCGCCAATGTGTGCGCGATGCAATGGCCAATATCAAAGAATTCCCAGGGATTACCGGCAATATGACCTTCACTGAAGAAGGTGACCCGATCAAGTGTGCGGTGATCGTGCGGATCAGTGAAGAGGGCAAATTCACTTTCTACAAGCAGGTATGCCCATAGGTTATATTAATTAGCGTGGTTGCTGGCATTTTGCCAGCAACCACGTTTTCATACGGATACCAGCCGAGAGGGCGGGTCACGATTGTATTCTCTGACCTGCTCTTCTCCTAGGAGAAGTTTTCTCAATGGAATTCATATTTCAAAACTTAATCAATGCTCTACAATTGGGCAGCTTCTACGCTTTGATTGCAGTTGGTTACTCGATGGTATATGGCGTATTGCTGCTATTCAACTTTGCGCACGGTGATATCTTTATGGTGGGNNCTGGCACTGCCAAATGGGGTTGCCCTGGCGCTGGTGCTGGTCCT
This sequence comes from Chloroflexota bacterium, assembly GCA_003486225.1. The sequence goes on along the minus strand of DNGN01000073.1, from coordinate 2,504 downwards.
GACACTGATCGTTTCAATGGCACTCAATTCCATTGTGGGTATGTTGGTGGAGCGGATCGGCTACCGCCCGCTGCGGGATGCGCCACGTGCCTCAGCCGCGATCACTGGTCTAATGATCGGTATCATTCTGGAGACCGGCAACCTGGCGATTTTGGGCCCCCAACGCAGATCGTTCCCTGAGCTGATCGAGACGGCCACGATCAATTTTGCCGGGGTCAGTGTGACCAACAAGAAGATCCTGATCGTTTTTGTGTCGATTCTGCTGACTTTGGCATTGCATCAGTTTGTTCGAAGAACCAAATGGGGCATGGCCATGCGGGCTATGGCCTACGATTATGTTGTGGTTCCCTTGATGGGTATTTCAACGAACACCATTGCCCTGCTGACGTTTGGGCTTGGTTCTGCTCTGGCTGCGGCCGCCGGAATCCTGTATGGTGTTGCCTACCCGGTGCTGGACCCCAACATGGGGATTCTCTTTGGTTGGAAAGCTTTTGTGGCGGCCATTTTGGGTGGCCGCGGATCGATTCTTGGTGCCGGACTGGCAGGATTTCTGCTGGGATTCATTGAAATCTTCGTCGCCACGGTCTTTCCGTCCACCATGCGGAACTTGATCGCGTTTGGCATCATCTTGATCATTTTGACTTTTCGGCCGCATGGATTTTTCGGAGAGCCGCACAGCGCACAACTGCGCTTGTGAGTACGGATAAAGACTGAAGAAAGGATAGAAAATGACAAATCACTCAGTCTCAGTACCCAATTCACGGCAACGATTTCGAGCGGCGCTTTCCAAATTCTGGCAGCCGTATAAATCCGTCCCGCTTCTGGGGTGGCTGATCGCCGCACTGGTTGCCGTTGGTCTGGAGCAATTTGTTGGTCTACAACTCGCCTGGGTGCTTGGCATGTCCAAAGTACCTGCACTCTTCGGATTAGTCGTGGCGCTGGATAAACCGGTTCTCATTCCCAGCGCGCTGGCGTATATGATTTTGATCTATTTCTTGCCAATCGGGATTGTTGCGCGCTTGATCCGCTCCCTTACGAACTCGATCGCTGCCAAACTGATGGAATACCCGCTGGTGGTAACGGCAGTCGTGCACCTGGCACTTATGTACGCCATGCTGCACATTTGGGGCGATATCAGCGATTACCGTATTCTGGTTGCCCGTTTAGCCATGATCGCGATCATCCTCACCCTAAGCCTGAATGTTGTGAACGGCTACATGGGAGAATTCTCCTGTTCGCACCCGGGGTTCATGTCGCTTGGGGCATATGTCGCCTCTGCCTTCACCATTATCTTGTTTGTATCCGAAAACCAATTTGGTGAGGCTTTGCTGCCCCCTGAACTGGGGCCTTTTATGTTCCCGGTGGCCCTGGTCCTTGGAGGGTTGGTGTCCGCTCTTGGGGCACTGCTTGTGGCGGTGCCCTCTTTTCGCACCCGCGGAGACTACCTGGCCATTATCTCCCTGGCGTTCATGTTCATCGTTAAAAGCCTGTTTGAAAACATGGAAATCTTAGGCGGCGCTCGAGGCATCAGCAACCAACCCAATTACGCCAGCCTGCCGGTTGTATTTATCTGGACGGTGCTCGCGATCTGGATTATCAACAATTTTGTGCGTTCTACGATGGGGAAAGCGCTGAACGCTGTACGAGATGGTGAATTAGCGGCTAATGCCATGACAGTAGACACACGCAAAACGAAGATGACTGCATTCCTGTTTGCAGCATTCTGGGCTGGTGTAGCGGGTGGTCTGTTTGCTCACGTGCTGCGCTATATCAACCCAGACTCCTTCGGTATCCGCAAATTGGCGGAAGTGCTCGCCATGGTCTACTTTGGCGGGTTGAATTCCGTCACCGGTTCGATTGTGGGAGCGGTAGGATTAAGCCTGATCAGTGAAGCCCTGAGACCGCTGGATATCTTCAAGTGGATCATCATCCCCATCATGCTGATTTTGATCATGATCTTCCGTCCAACTGGTTTGATCGCCTTCAAAGAGTTCGATGTGGAAAAGTTGTTCCGACCAAAGAACATTGAAATGGAAGGAGGCGAAAGTGTCATTACTTGAAGTTCATGACATGACCCACTATTTTGGAGGATTGCGGGCTGTCTATAACTACAGCCTCTCGATTCAGCCCGGCCAAATTCGTGGCCTGATCGGCCCGAATGGAGCGGGGAAAACCACCATCTTCAACCTGATCACCGGCGTGTATCATCCCACGGAAGGAAGGATCCTGCTGCAAGGTGAAGAAATCACTGCCTTGGAACCCAACCAGATTGCTGACCGCGGGCTGGGAAGAACCTTCCAGAACCTGATGTTATGGCGCTACCTGAGCGTGCTGGATCACGTCAAAATGGCACGCTACTCAAAGCTGACCTACGGGTTGATGGGAGCGTTTTTCGGGACCAGCAAACGCGTGGAGCAAGAAAAAGCCACCGACAAACTAGCAATGGAACTGCTCGATTTGGTGGGTGTTGCCCACCTCGCAGACCAGATCGTCACCAACCTGCC
>DNGN01000104.1 GCA_003486225.1 Chloroflexota bacterium | reverse complement strand
TTCCAACGCTCACCCACATCTCATGCAGTTGGGCTTAAAGCCTGTATAATAATTTCATGCAAGAAACTCAGGCTCCTTCCTTCCGCCAGTACTGGGCGCTGCTCTCCGACTACCTGCGGCCGCAGAAAGGCCGCGTGGCCGGGCTGGTGCTGCTGGCCCTGGTCAGCATCGGGCTGCGCCTGGCCAACCCGCAGATCGTGCGCTTCTTCCTGGATACCGCCGAGAGCGGGGACGGGCTGGACCGTCTGTTCGGGGCGGNNGGCAACCTGCTGCTGGTGCTGGGGGTGCTGGTGCTGCTCTGGGTGCAGGACTGGCGCTTCGGCCTGCCGCTCAGCATCATCGCCGTGCTCGGCCTGCTGGTCCTCAACCGGCTCAACAAGCTCACCATCCCGCGCTGGCAGGCCTTCCGCGAGGTCGAGGCCAAGCTGTTCGGCTTCCTGGAGGAATGGCTCAACGGCACCGAAGAGATCCAGACCAGCGGTGCCAAGCCCTACATCATGCTGCGCCTGTTCCAGTCCCTGCGGGCCCGCTGGCAGGCGATCTTCAAGGCCATGCGCATCCAGGTGCTGGTGGCCGTTTTCCCGCTGAATGTCTTTGCGCTGGCCTATGTCGCCGCGCACGTCGTGGGCAACGCCGGCTTCCTCGAGGGCCGCATCACCATCGGGGCCCTGTACGTCATTTTCTATTATATCGATGTCATGAAAGAGCCGCTCTGGGAGATCCTGCACCAGGTCGAAGACCTGCAGCGCGCCACCGCCAGCATCAACCGCATCGCCGAGCTGCGCGCCATCCAGCCCACCATCCGGGACGGCGCCGGGGTGCAGTTCCCGGGGCAGGCCCTGGGGGTGCAGTTCGATGCCGTCACCTTCCACTACGAGGACGACCTCAGCACCCGCATCCTGGACGAGGTCAGCTTCGACCTGGCGCCGGGCAAAGTGCTCGGCGTGCTGGGGCGCACCGGCAGCGGCAAATCGACCCTGACGCGGCTCATCCTGCGCTTCTACGACCCGACCTCGGGCACCATCCGCATCGGCAGCCCGCACAGCTCGCTCAACGGCGGCCAGATGCACGATATCCGCCAGGCGCGCCAGGCCGACCTGCGCCGCAGTGTCAGCATGGTCACCCAGGAAGTGCAGCTCTTCCAGACCACGGTGCGCAACAACCTGACCCTCTTCGACGACCGCCTCCCGGACGAGCGCATCGTGCAGGTCATCGACTCGGTGGGCCTGGGGAATTGGTTCGCCGCCCTGCCCAAGGGCCTGGATACCCTCCTGGAGCAGGACAACACCGGCCTCTCCGCCGGTGAAGCCCAGCTGCTGGCTTTCGGGCGCGTCTTCCTCACCAACCCCGGCCTGGTGATCCTGGATGAGGCCTCCTCGCGCCTCGACCCGCACACCGAACGGCTGGTCGAACGGGCGGTGGACCAGCTGCTCAGCTCCCGCACCGGCATCATCATCGCCCACCGCCTGGCCACCGTGCAGAAGGCCGACCGCATCCTGATCCTGGACGACGGGCGCATCGCCGAATACGGCGTGCGCAGCCAGCTGGTCAGCGACCCGAACTCGATCTTCAGCACCCTGCTGCGCACCGGATTGGAAGAGGCCCTGACATGAGCCAGCAGACCCAACCCCTCGGCACCTTCCAGTATTACTGGCGCCTGATCCGCTACAGCGCCAGGTACTTCATCACCGACATCTCCACGGCTTTCGTTTTCTGGCTCTCCTTCACCGTCATCGGCCTGATCCTGCGGGCCTTCTTCAACTACCTGACCGGTGACGAAGGCTACAGCCTCTCGCTGGGGCCGGTGGTCGGCTTGCAGCTGGGCTATGCCGTCATCGCCTCCCTGGCGCTTGTTGGCGCGATCCTGGCCAATACCGGCTTCCGCAACCGCAGCATGGCCCTCATGATCCGCAACATGTTCTCGCGCATCCTGGATATGCCGGGCTCGATCCCGCTGCCCAAAAATGAGGACGGCCGCGCCATGTCCTCCGGGGAGGTCATCAGCACCTTCCGCGATGACACCAACGAGATCGTCAATGCTGTCACCGAGGTGGAAGACACCATCGGCCTGGGGATCACCGCCATCATCTCGATGGCCATCATGATCCGCATCAACCCCGTCATCGCCCTGGGCACTATCTTACCCCTGGGCCTGATCGTCTTCGTGGCCCACAAATTAGGGCCGCTGGTCAAGAAATACCGCAAAGCCAGCCGCGAGGCCACCAGCCAGGTGACCGGGATCATCGCCGATATGTTCAACGGCACCCAGGCCATCAAGGTCGGCCACGCCGAAGAACGCATTGTCAACCATTTCAGGGAGATCAATGCCCAGCGGCAGGAGTCGATGATCCGCGACCGCCTGCTGTCGGAATTTGTCAACGCCCTCAGCAACGGCACTGTCGACATCGGCATGGGGATGATCTTGCTGCTGGCGGCCAGCAGCATGTATGCCGGCGAATTCACCATCGGCGATTTCGCCCTGTTCGCCGCGTATCTATGGCCCACCACCCACTTTATGCGCATTTTTGGCGCGCTGGTCACCCTCTACAAGCAGACCACGATCTCTTTCCAGCGCATGGAGAATATGATGCAGGGAGCACCGGCTGGCGGCATCGTGGCATTCCACCCGGTTTACCTGAAAGGCGAGTTCCCCGCACTGCCCCATACCCCCAAAACCGCCGCACACCGCCTGGAGAGGCTGAGCGTNNGTCATCACCGGCAAGATCGGTTCTGGCAAGACCACCCTGCTCAAGGTCTTGCTGGGGCTGCTGCCTGCCCAGGGAGGCAAGATCTACTGGAATGGAGAACTGATCACCGATCCGGCTGCATTCCTCAGGCCGCCGCGCTGCGCCTACACCGGCCAGGTGCCGCGCCTGTTCAGCGAATCGATGCGCGATAACATCCTGCTCGGGCTGCCGGAAAGCCAGATGGACCTGCAGGGGTCGATATCCAAATCCGTGCTGGAACGGGATGTTTCCGATATGGAAGCTGGGCTCGATACCCTGGTCGGCTCGAAGGGCATCCGCCTCTCCGGCGGTCAGCTGCAGCGCACAGCTGCCGCGCGCATGTTCGTGCGGGATGCCGAGCTGATGATTTTCGACGACCTGTCGAGTGCCCTGGATGTGGAAACTGAGCGGCTGCTGTGGGAGAGGGTCTTTTCCGCACGCAGCTCTGATTCATTCCCAACCTGCCTGGTCGTCTCCCACAGGCGCGCCGTGCTGCGGCAAGCCGACCAGATCATCGTGCTCAAGGAAGGGCGGGTGGATGACCAGGGCCGTCTGGATGAGCTGCTGCAGCGCAACCAGGAAATCAACAGCCTGTACCTCAACGACTGAAACCAGCTGGTTTTGAGTTTATCGCAATTAGGAGTGGGTCAGTCCAGCGAATGCAGATCACCCACCTGCTGCACATCCACGAGCACACCCTCAATCTCTTTCGGGATCCGATCAGCTGGCGCAAGGGCCTCTGGTGGCAGTTTCCTGTTGACCATGACCACCAAAGCCATCTCGTCAGTGCGCACCCCGCCGTGTTCGGCAAACCCGATCCCCACGCCCACCACGTTGGCCTTGGACATCAACTGATCGGCATATTGGTCTTTAATTCGCTTGATCTGCTCGTAAGCGTCCATCGTTTGGCCCAATCGCCTAGAATTCAACGTTCAGGATACTGAGCACCGCCTGAATTGGGCTGAAGATCGTCGTGGAGTTGGAGCCGGCAAAGAGCAAGCCAACCGCATTGTTCGAGCTGCCTTCCAAAACCAGGGAACCCGAATCCCCACCCTGGGACATAGCTCCTGCCACCAGCTGTCCTTCAAACCTAGCGGTGCGGCCGGTGCCGTAGCTCACATCAACGGCAGCATCCATGGTGTTGATCGTGCCGGTGGTGTAACCGGTCGTGCGGCCAGATTTGCGCACAGCCATCCCGAGGGCTGGCGGCACAGTGCCTGTAACNNGCATCGATGAGGTTGGTGGCTGCCTGCTGCCGGACCACCTGTAAACGGTGGCTGGATGCCAGGACTTTGGCAATCGCATTGCCGAGTTCGGCAAAGGAGCCGGCAATGCCGCAAGTTCCCGGGGACGAGCTGAAGACAATCGGCTCAAACCGCTCCAACACCGCAATCTGATCGCTGCTCAGCTGCCCGCCATCCGCAGGCCCGGGCTGCAGGATTGCATCTCCGAGGTTGGCATCATTGCTATTGGCTAAAACATGATTATTGGAGAGGATCAAGCGGGCGCCAGAGGTTTTGTCCCTCACCACAACCCCAAGAGTCCCTGCGGTTATGCTGTAATGTCCAATGCTGACCCCTCCCGGTGCCGGTCGATACCGGCCGGTATTGCCGAGGGCAACGATCTCCCCAACCTGAACCACATCAGTCACCACATCCCCGATTTGGGACGGGATCAATTCCTCAGCAGACAGGTTGCTCGTCTTTTTCGTTACCAGACAGACGACAGACAGCTGCCCGGTGACCACACCATTTGAGACCTTATAACCGATCCCTACGCCATTGACATTTGGCATCGCAAATAACGAATTTTGAAAATTTTGTTTCGCTTGAAGAATTTTATTGTAATCAGTTCCTGCCATCATATTTTGCCTCCTAACCCGGAAAAAATGCCCAAACCAGCTAAAATCATTGTAGCACAATCAAGAACAAATTCATACAAGGCTTGTCCGAGTTGTTCCATTCTTATCAGGAAACCGTGTAGATCGAGGGTATTTGGTAATATATGAGCAGGGATTCACATCAAAGAACTATACTTCCCGGAGGCAAGTAACATGTCAGAACAAATCACCGTGTATAGCACCATTTGGTGCCCGGATTGCAAGCGAGCGAAAAAATTCTTTAATGACCACCGCATCCAATATCAGAATATTGATATCGAAAAAGATGCCCAGGCTATGGAATACGTTAAGAAGGTGAACCAGGGNNAAGACCAAAGCCAGCCAGAAATTTTACGATGCGATCGTGATCGGAGCCGGCCCGTCTGGTCTGACCGCAGCCCTCTACATGACCAGGGAAGGAATCGAGGTCCTGGTGATCGAAAAATCCAGCGTTGGCGGACAGATCGGCACAACCCAGATTTTGGAAAATTACCCCGGTTATGATGAAGGCATCGATGGTGCAGAGCTGGCCGACAGGCTGGGAAACCAGGCCCGAAAATTTGGGGCTGAAATCCTGGAAGCCCAGGAAGTGCGCAGCATAACCAAACAAGGCATCTACTGGGTCGTTGAAACCTCGGATGGTGCCTCCTACACATCAAAAGTCGTTTTGTTCTCCACCGGCGCAAGGTATCGCCGCCTGAATATTCCAGGAGAGGAGCAGCTCATGGGAATCAATGTGCATTTCTGTGCGACCTGTGATGGTGCTTTCTACAAGGGTAAAAAAGTCCTGGTCATCGGAGGCGGCAACAGCGGTTTTGAGGAAGGCCTCTTCCTGACCAGGTTCGCCGACCAGGTGGACATTGTTGAATTCCTTCCAGAAGTAAAAGCCAGCCAGATCCTGCAGGAGAGCGCGGAACGCAATGACCAGGTGAAGGTCTATGTCAATCACGCTGTCAAGGAATTTGTAGGGGAGCACGCCCTGGATAAGGTGCTGGTTGAGGACCGGGCAACTGGCGAGATCAAGGAATGGCAGTATGATGGCGTGTTCGTGTTCATCGGCCTGACGCCTAACTCAGACCTGATCAAAGACCTGGCAGAGATTGACGAATTCGGCTTTGTTTTAACAGACAAAACCCTCATGACCTCCCGTCAGGGTTTATTCGCTTCTGGTGATGTCCGGGCAGATTCCACCAAGCAAGCAGCCGCGGCGGCTGGTGAGGGGGTTACCGCAGCCCTGATGATTCGCCAATATCTTAAAGAAGTCGGCTAACCAAAACGGCGCGCCAGCGGATTTTTCAACATTTTGGTCCCCAAATGAGGAACTGCCGCGCCAGCAGGGCAGTAAAAGCCTGTGTTTAAGGTTTAAAGCGGCCGGATCCACTTGCCCTGAATTCAGTACGGTGGTGCATGCAATTCTTTTGATTAATTCTGGTGCTCAGATACTGATACACAAAGCATAGGGCAACCGGGGTCAAGGTAGTGGTCCTTTGCAAGAACAATAGTGCAATATTCCCGAGGAGCAGGAGGGGGTGAATGGCTTTTGTCAGCAAGACATCCCGCCAGCTAGGCTGGCGGGATGTCATGTTTTCTATCAGGTTTTGGTACTTGCGGCTTATGGCTGTTCGACAAATCCATTCTTGAGGTACCACTCCGCCATGGCGTTCCAGCGGTAGGCCAGCAGATCGTCAGCATTTGCATGGTAATTGAGCCGTCCATTTTTCTCAAATGCCTGGGCCATGGCATCCCAGCGGTAAGCCAGCAGATCGTCTGAGGTCATGCCGTTGTTGATCAAGCCCATTTTTTCATAGGCCTTGGCCATGGCATTCCAGCGGTAAGCCAGCAAATCATCATCATTGGCATGATAATTGAGCATCCCATTCTTTTTGTATGCCTGGGCCATAGCGTTCCAGCGGTACGCCACCATGTCCTCCTTTTCGGGCAGAAGTATCCCTGCAGCCAATTCAGATTGATTGGATAATTCCAAAGATTTCGATATCGAAGTCCCCTGACACCCGACCAAGAGCAGCGCACAGATCAGCACTACACCCAATAAACTCACGGATAGGATTTTGTTAATTTTCATCTCGAACTCCTCTCGAAATAGACTGGGGTTTCCGCTATTTTGTTGATACAAGTGATACTGAAAACCATTTTTTATTTTGTGCCCCTACTTTAACAATTCAAGCGTTTCCGGCTGTATGTCAGGCCGTTATTTTTGCGTATTTTCTGCCCTACAAGCTTCCACCCAAAACCAAACCCCGATCCGGCCGAATAGAACTTATGGTTTCCTGATTGATTTTTGGCTATAATGGAGAAGAGGAAATCGTGCGTTGATGAATATCCTGACCAATCTTTCCTCGGATTTAATGGAGGGCATACTTCGCCAATCACACATCCCAATCTGCCTGAACCGAAAACACCTAGTCAGTTGACAAAGAGTGGTCGGGGAAGTGAATTTTGGCATGTCTCTGAGCGTGTATTTATTTGGGCAGTTTAAGATCCTTGCAAACAACACCCCAATTAATCTGCAATCCAGGCCAGCCCAATCTCTGCTGGCCTATTTAAGCTTAACCGCGGGAACAAACCATCGCCGGGAAATGCTGGCGAGCATGCTCTGGCCGGATACCACGGACTCGAATGCCCGCAGCTATTTGCGCCAAGCCCTCTGGCGTATCCGAAAAGCCTTTGAGGAATGCGACTTGCCGTGCGAGGATTATCTCCATATCACAGATCTATGTGTTTTTTTCAATCCAACCTCAGATTATTGGCTGGATGTAAATATGATCCTGCTGCCTGCCAATGAGCAATCTACCCAGCAGATGGTCGAGCATCTTCAGCACTACAAGGGAGAACTGCTGCCCGGGTTTTACGATGAATGGATCTCCCCCGAGCGGGAACGCTTCCAGGCTATGTACCACCAAAAGATGAGCCTGCTGCTGGACAGACTGACCGCAGCCGAAGCTTGGGCAGACACCATAAAATGGGGCGAGCAGTGGATCAAATTGGGCTACGCCCCAGAGCCAGCCTTCCGGGCTTTAATGCGCGCCTACGCGAATTTAGGGGACCGGGGCATGATCAATGCGACCTACCAGCGCTGCAAGAAAGCCCTCGAGGAAGAATTGAGTCTGGCACCGTCCGCTGAAACCCAAGAACTTTATCATCACCTTTGCCATGAAGGAACAAGCCCCAATGATTTTGGATCTGCCCGGGTGATCAATTCACCTCCACCGGAAGCGGATATATTTTCCGGAGAGCCTACCATTCAATTCGAAAAAGCGCTTTTCGTCGCCCGGAAAAATGAATTGGCTAAACTAAATCAATCTCTTGAACGGGCTCTGACTGGAGATGGACAGCAGATTTTCATTGTTGGTGAAGCTGGGAGCGGCAAAACCGCCCTGATCTCTGAATTTACCAACCGCACTGTGGAAACTTATCCAGGACTGATCATCGCAAGTGGGACCTGTAACGCCCAGACAGGCATTGGAGATCCCTACCTGCCTTTTCGTGAAATCCTGGAACTGCTTACTGGTGATGTCTTTTCACGCTGGTTCGCAGGCAACCTCTCAGACCCCCTTGCCCGGGCGTTATGGAACAACCTGCCGCAGACAGCAAGAGCGCTGGTGGAAAATGGGGAATCCCTTCTGGATACCTTCATCAACACTACCTCCCTCTTGGAACGCGTCAAAATTATTGGCCAGGATAACCCCGATTGGCTTCGTCGATTGGAAAACCTGGCTGCCCAGAAAAGATCACATCCCTATACTCCGCAATCACACCAAGGCACTTTTTTTGAGCAGTACACCAGTGTGCTGCATGACATTTCCAGGCAGGTGGCGCTGGTACTTGTAATCGACGACCTGCAATGGGCTGATATCGGCTCGATCAGCCTGCTTTTCCACCTTGGGCGTCATCTGGCTGGCAGCCGGATCATGATCATCGGTGCATACCGCCCGGAAGAAATTGCCATCGGGAGGGAAGATAACCGGCATCCGCTGGCACCAGTCGTCCGTGAACTCCAACGGCTGCACGGGGATATCCTGATCGATATGGACCGGGCTGAAAGCCGGGAATTCATGGAGGAATTTATTGATAGCGAGCCAAATCTGCTTGGGCCGGAATTCCGGCAGATGCTTTACCGTCAGACCCTTGGCCACCCGCTTTTCATGATCGAACTGCTGCGCGGACTGCAGGAGCGCGGGGATCTAATTCAAAACCAGGACGGGTTCTGGACGGATGGGAGCGCATTGGACTGGGAGACGCTCCCCGCAAGAGTGGAAGCCGTGATTACCGAACGCATCGATCGCTTGCCCGCTCCGCTGCAAAAAACGCTGCAGATCGCAAGTGTGGAAGGGGATGTTTTTACAGCTGAGGTTGTCGCAAAGGTCATGGGCACCGATACACATCGTTTGCTCAGCCAGTTAAGCGATGACCTCGACCGCAAACACCGGCTTGTCAAGGCACAGAGCATCCAGCGCCTGGATGGCCAATTGATCTCTTGCTACCGTTTCAGACATATCCAGATCCAAAAATACCTGTACAGCAGCCTGGACCAGGTCGAGCGCGTCCACCTACACGAACAGATCGGTCGGGAATTGGAAAACTTATATGCAAGTGAGAATGAATCGACGAACCTCGCCCAGCTGTCAAGTTCGATTACACCGGTTGTGCTGCTTGCTCATCATTTCCTGGAGGCCAAGATCTACTCCAAAGCTGTCAGCTATCTTCATCTGGCTGGTGAAAGGGCTGTCCAGCTTTCTGCTTACCAGGATGCTATCAAGCATTTGAACACGGGACTGGAATTACTCAAGCTGCTGCCCAATACCTCTGCTCACAGGGCACAGGAACTCTCTCTGCTCCTCGGGATTGGTAAAGCCCTGAAAGGCATTGAGGGCATGGCCCCGCCACAGGTTGAAAAGGTCTATACCCGGGCCTATTATTTGGCCCAACAGGATGGTGAGCCTTTACAAACCTGGATGATTCTAGGGGAACTGGCGATCGTATATTATGTCAGAGCAGATTACTTGAGGGCCAAAGAATTTGCTCAGGAAACCCTGGATCTGGCCCAAAAAATCAACAACACCATTTTAATTGCTCTGAGCCATTGGATTGTGGGATTTGTGCACTTCGCCCTGGGCAAGTTTGATCAAGCTCACGACCATTTCCGGAGAACGATTTCCTCAATCGATCCTGTTCAAAACCACCAGCAAATTATNNGCCTGTGGGTTTTGGGCTATCCAGAGCAGGCACTGCAAACCTGTGAACACGCCTTTGCACTCACTGAACAGATAGATCACCCTTTCACCCTGGCGGATGTGATCACTTTTGCCGGATGTTTGTTCAATGAGATGCGAGGAAATCCAGAAAATGTTTTAAAGCATGCCGATTCCCTGATCGAACTTTCCCAAAATATTGGGATGGGATGGATCGGTGCTGGGTGGAGGTTCCGCGGACAGGCTTTACTGATGTTAGGGCGTGTCGATGAGGGCAACGCAGATGTCCAAAAAGGGCTCAAAGAAGAGTATGCCCGGGCAGCGCATTGTTATGAAACCGGTACCTTGGGTTATATTGCCTATGCGCAAGCGCTTGCCGGACAGTTGGAGACTGGACAAAAGACCATCCAGCAGGCCCTGGATAAGGCAGTCTCCTGCAGCGAATTATACAGCCTGGCCAATCTTCACCGCATCCAGGCCGAAATCCATTTGCTGCAAGGAGATGAGGCCTCGGCACTGCAAGACTACCAGCAGGCTTTGGGTGTTGCCAGGGATCAGAATGCAAAATTTTGGGAGTTGGAGGCAGCCCTTGGGTTGGCCAAGCTGCTGGCAAATCAGGCACAAAACGACCAAGCCGTTCAGGTGCTAAAACCAGTCTACCAGTGGTTTTCCGAGGGTTTCGATACCCCAAGCCTGGTACAGGCCAGGAACCTGCTGGAGGAACTTGAAAAATAAATTCTTGATGCCTGCTGAGCTTTACCCCCAGGCACAAGCTTAATCTGCAGGGCTATCCGTTTTTACCCCGGGCAGAACCCTGACTGGTGTCAGTTCCAGAGGGAATAACCAAACCACCTCGAACGAGTCTTCACAGGAAGGGCAGTTCACCTGCTCTCCGATACGGGGAAGATCTACCAGGGATAGTGGGGCGGAACATTTAGGACAATTAGGAGACAGCATATTATTTCCATTCTTCTTGTTAATGGCTTAAGAATATCAATGATTTGCTTNNTTGAAATAATACCCGATACCCTGTTCGGTCATGATGTATTTCGGGTTCGCGGGATCGGGTTCAACTTTCAAACGTAAGCGCTGCACCAGCCCCCTCACCAAATCTTTGTTGCCTTCCCCCTGGTACCCCCAGACTTGTTCGACAATATTTTCCGTGGGGATAATGTGCCCAACATTCGTCATCAGCGAATAGAGCAGGCGGAATTCGAGTTGGGTCAGTTTCTTCATCTCCCCATCCAGCACCTGGACAGAACGGGTCCCCGGATCAAGATTGATCTCGCCGGTCTTAAGGGTCGGCAGGCTAAAATACGGCATGCCGACCGTCCGGCGTAACAAGGAACGGATCTTCGCCAGCAGCAGCCTGACGCTGTAAGGCTTTATCACGATCAGGTCAACCCCACTTTCATACAACGATACCTGTGCATCTTCCGGCAGCATCTCAGCCAGCAACACGATCGGCACCATCGTATGGTTGCGCATTTGTTTCACCAGTTCAAGATATCTTAATTCGGTGAGGTTGATAAATATCAGGTCAGCGGGTTTTTCCGGCCACGATTCCATCGCCCGTGAGACATGTTTGATCAATCGGGTATCCAGTCCGGCATATTGAAGAATATTCTTCAAGATCGAGGCTTCATCGTCAAATTCACAAAATAATAAGGCATCCATAATTATTGATCCATTTCTCAAACTGCAGCGACCGATCCAAAATCCGCCGCAGATCATTTGAGGGATAATCGTAACCCCTGGCTTCCATCGAAGCCTGGAAAAAACTTAACCTCCATACGATTATAAAACAAAAATGGCGAAACCTGATGGGCAAAGGGGATCTTCACGTCTATTGACCTTCCATCCAGTGTACATATTTTGCCTTAAAATGTACCGAAATATCTTAAATTAGCACAAAAATAAAAGCCTATTTGGACATTCCTTATACACACTGCGATTATCCTTAACGTGAGTTCAAAGACCACAGCAAGGTCTTTAATTTTTTGAGAAAGAACTGTTTAGGAGATAGATACGACAAGATGAAAGTGTTTAGCAATAACCGCCAAAAACCTAAAAATAACAATGGCAGCCAGACGTCTCGTCCCGTCTGGACTGTTGCAATTACCGCCAACCTCAAAGATGAGTTCACCCCCGATCTGGACGATCCTCCCGACGCCGGGGCCGAGTTTGATCGCTTGGAAACCATCCAAAATCTAGCCAATGCGATCAAATCTGACGGCCATCAGGTTGTTTTTCTACAGGCTGATAAAACACTCCCCCAGGCAATCATCAACTTAAAACCGGATATCTGCTTCAACATCGCTGAAGGGATCTCCGGAGACAGTCGCGAAGCCCAGGTACCGGCTTTATGCGAGCTGTTAGGCATTCCCTACACTGCCTCGCGCGTCCTGCCGCATGCCGTCTCGCTGGATAAAACCATGACCAAACGCATCTGGCGCGACCACGGCCTGCCCACCGCGCCTTTTCAGGAGTTTTCCAAAATTGAAGAATTGGAGAACCTGGAGCTTAATTTCCCGCTCTTTGTAAAACCTGCCCGCGAAGGCACGGGAATGGGCATCGATGAAAAATCCTTGGTGCATAGCATGCCGGAACTGCGCCAGCGGGTGGAATGGCTGCTGAAAACCTATCGCCAACCTGCCCTGGTCGAAGAATTTTTACCCGGGCGAGAATTTACCGTGGGTTTCTTCGGTAACCCGGGGTCACCGGCGAACCGGCGTACCCCGGAATTGTATGACCAGGACGGTTACCACTGGCTGCCAATTCTCGAGATCGGGTTAGCCAACAGCATCAGCCCCACCGTATACGGTCATGATGCCAAATCGATTGATATTGGGGATACCGGTGCTCCGGATTACCTTTGCCCGGCCGATATCCCAAGCAGCCTGGCCAGCGAACTGATCGATCTTACCCGGAAAGCAGCCGAGGCTTTGAACGCCCGTGACATTTCCAGGGTCGATTTCAGGATGGGCGCAGATGGAAAGCCCTACCTCCTGGAGATCAATACCCTGCCAGGTTTAAATCCTGCCATCAGCGATATCTGCATTATGGCAGATGCGGAGGGGTTGTCCTACAACACCCTGATCAAAGAAATATTGTATCTGGCTGCCGAACGCTTCAGCCTACCGTTCAACATGGTGAAGTGGGACTTTGCCAAGAAATCAGCCAAATTTATTAACGCCAGAAGCTGAACAAAGGTCAGCACTGATCTTCAACCAGCAACACTTGGTATTTATAAGGTTTACAAACCATGGAAATTAACCAACAACTGATCACTGATATTTCAGAAGAAAGCCTGGATGTGGAGGAACCTCCCCATCCCTGGCAGCATATCCCGATTGAGAAATGGCGAGATTGGCGCTGGCAGCTCTCACACCGCTTAAATTCAATCGAGGAACTCTCCCAGATCATCAACCTGACCCCCGATGAAATTGAGGGTCTTTCCGCCCCTGGCCTTTTCAGGGTGGATATCACTCCCTATTTCGCCAGCCTGATCGACCCAGACGACCCAAACTGCCCCATCCGGAAGCAAGTTATTCCTACAGGCCAGGAACTGGTACCGTTTGAGTCTGAAGCTGTTGATTCGCTGGGAGAAGAATCCCAATCCGCAGTACCGGGCCTGGTGCACCGTTATCCTGACCGGGTGCTGATGCTGGTCACGACCCAATGCGCCAGCTACTGCCGCTTCTGCACTCGCAGCCGGATCGTTGGAGAATCTTCCGCCCAGTTCAGCCGGGTGGATTACCAGCGGCAGGTTGAGTATATCGCCTCCCATCCCCAGATCAGGGACGTACTGCTTTCTGGCGGAGATGTGCTGACGCTGCCGAACAAGGTCCTGGAAGAACTGCTGCGCGCGCTCCGGGCCATCCCGCATGTCGACATCATCCGCATCGGCAGCCGGGTACCGGTCTTCCTCCCCCAGAGGATCACCGACGAGTTGGTAGCCATTCTCAGCCAGTTCCACCCGCTCTGGATGAATATCCATTTCAACCACCCGGATGAGATCACACCCGAGGTGCAAGCCGCCCTGGCCAAACTCGCCAATGCGGGGATCCCGCTGGGCAGCCAGACGGTGCTGATGGCAGGGATCAATGACTGCCCGAACATCATGCTGGATCTGGTGCACAAACTGGTCAAGAACCGCGTCCGGCCATACTACATTTACCAGTGCGACCTAGTGCATGGGGCAGGCCACTTCCGCACACCGGTGGCTAAAGGCATCGAGATCATCGAAGCCCTCAGAGGTCACACCTCCGGCTATGCCGTCCCGACTTACGTGATCGACGCCCCGGAAGGTGGTGGCAAAGTGCCGGTCATGCCGAACTACATGCTCAGCATGTCCACTCAGCATGTCGTCGTGCGCAACTACGAAGGCCATATCAGCTCTTACGCCCAGCCAACCAATTACCAGGAACACGACCCCAGCCAGTGTTCGTTTTGCCAGAGTGCGCCTCATCCCGACGGCGAGACGAATGTCGCCGGGCTATTGGCAGGCAAAGCCAAGACCATCGTGCCTGAAAACTGGAACCAATCCCATCACCGGGCTTCATCAGACTAGGGTTCAGACCAGGAAAAGGTTACCGACCAGCAGACCTGTAAAAAAAATCTCACTGGAAACGCAGGTTTCCAGTGAGATAAAACGGAAATAAGATTTCGATCAAAAANNGCGCTGCAGTCCGAAGGGTTTGAGGTTATCAACCTGCCTTACGATCGAGAGATTGAGCTGGTTCTGGCTGATTATCCACCAGACAAATACACCATCTTCAACCTGGGAGAAGGCCTGGCTGGTAAGCTGTTGGAAGAAGCGCGTATCGCCTGGGCGCTAGAAATTATGGGGTATGCCTTCACCGGCAACGGTGGAGATGCCCTTGCCAAATCTACCAACAAAGCCCTGACCAAATCGCTACTGCAGCAAGCAGGCCTGGATACCCCTGAGTGGTGGGTGTTCTCCAATGCAGCAGAGATCACCAAGCTCAGAGAAAACTCGCTCAGCTTCCCATTGATTGTTAAACCGATCGCAGAGGATGGCAGCATCGGGCTGAACGGGTCTGCGGTGGTCCATAATCTGGATGAGCTGCAGGACCGGGTGCAGTATATCCTGGAGCAATACCGGCAGGCTGCTCTGGCCGAACGGTTTATCGTCGGCAGAGAGCTGAATGTAGCCATCCTCGGCAACCCGCCGCATGTTTTGCCGGTTGCCGAGATCGACTTCTCAGAGTTCTCCGACCCCTACGAGAAAATTGTTACTTTTGATGCCAAAT
This sequence comes from Chloroflexota bacterium, assembly GCA_003486225.1. The sequence goes on along the minus strand of DNGN01000104.1, from coordinate 1,713 downwards.
GGAATGAAGACTCCTTTGAGTATCACAACACACCCTCTATTTGCCCGGCAAATCTCTCACCGGCACTCACGGCGCAGATCCAAAAAGCGGCAGTCAAAGCCTGGCATGTGCTCGGCTGTTCCGGCTACGCCCGCGTCGATATGCGGCTGGATGAACGCAATGTGCCCTATATCGTGGAGGTGAACTGCAACCCTGACATCTCTCCGAATGCCGGATTCCATGTTGCTGCCACAGCGGCAGGTTTAACCTATAAAAAACTAATTATTCAGATCCTAAAAAACGCCTGGAGGCGGTCAAATGCTTACCGTCAGCATAGCCCAAGAAGAACACGGACCTACGATCAAAGAAATATCCGAAAAAGCGAAGGTATTCAGCAAAGTTGAAATTGAAACCGTAAGCGAATTGTGGGAGGAATACCTCACCAAGGGGCCAGCCAGNNGCGGGATCGGCCGGGCCTTGATCCATCGCGTGGAAGAAGAAGTGGAGAAGCTGCAGGGCAACCTGCTGATATTGGAAACCTCCAGCACCCCTCCATACCAGCCAGCCAGAGATTTTTATCTGCGCAGCGGGTTCACACTCGAGGCCACCATCCACGATTTCTATGCACCCGATGACCACCTTGTAATCTTCACCAAACACATTCAGCCCAGGACCTTGCGGCATGAAAACCATTTATTCCAAGAAGCATAAGCGGCATGCAACAGATCTCGTTACCTATGATGGGTACCCGTTTATCACAGAAGAGGTCCCTGCCCGGGCAGAGCTGATCCTCAAAGCCATAGAGATAGCTGAGGTGGGCGAAGTGCTGCCGCCTGAAGATTTTGGCATGCAGCCAATTCTGGCCGTCCACGATCCAGGCTATATTGACTACCTGCGCACAGCTTTCCAGACTCATCAGGCGCTTTTTGATACCGATGAACCGGTCATCCCGCATACTTTTGCCGTCAGCCGCCGCGCCCGGAAGCCCAATTCCTTCATCGGACTGCGGGGCTACTACAGCTTTGGGACGGGCACCCCAATCTTGGAGGGAACCTGGGAGGCAGCGTATTGGGCAGCTCAGACCGCCCTGACTGCCGCCCAGAGAGTTTTGCAAGGCGAAAACGCCTGCTACGCCCTATGCAGGCCGCCCGGGCATCATGCTGCCGCCGATCTGTATGACGGGTCTTGTTTTCTGAATAACGCGGCTATCGCCGCCAGTTATCTGCTCAAGGAGACGGACAGGGTTGCGGTGCTGGATATTGATTTCCACCATGGCAACGGGACCCAGGAGATCTTTTACAACCATCCGGATGTGCTGTTTTGTTCCATCCACGGCCACCCAGACCAGAGTTATCCTTACTTTTGGGGCCTGGAAGAGGAGACCGGGGAGGGTGCGGGGATAGGCACCAATTACAACCTGCCGCTCCCCACCAGCACTGGAGATGAAGAATACCTGGCCGCCTTGGAAAAAGCCCTGCAAAAAATCCGCGATTTCCAGCCTGGCTTTTTGGTCGTATCCGCCGGGTTTGATCTGATAAAAGGCGACCCGATCGGTGAATTCAATATCAGCGTCAAGGGCCTGGCCCTGATCTCCAGCAAAATCGCCAGCCTCAACCTGCCCACAGTGATCGTCCAGGAAGGTGGATACTTAATGGAACAGCTCGGCAACCTGGCGGCCACCTTTCTGGTAAATTTCCACCGCAACTAAAAATTTTATAGCACGCCTACCCCGCA
>DNGN01000187.1 GCA_003486225.1 Chloroflexota bacterium | reverse complement strand
GGTCTCGGAAATTTGTTCCCCGATCGTCAGAATTGGGTTAAGGGTTGAGATAGGATCCTGAAAGATGAACCCGATTTGCCCGCCGCGAACGTCACGCAGTTCTTCAGGGGACAATTCGAGCAGATTGAGTGGTCCATCTACCCCCTGAAACATGGCGCTTCCATCTTCAATTTTGCCGGGTGGCACGGGGATCAAGCCCAGCAGCGACATCATGGTCACACTTTTGCCAGACCCGCTTTCCCCAACAATGGCCAGGGTCTCACCTTCGTACAGATCAAAATTTACTCCATTGACCGCATTGACGACTCCATCCAGGGTGTAGAACTTGGTGATGAGGTTTTTAACTTCTAATATCTTTGTCATGGATGATCACCTCACTTTCTTGAACGCCGCAGGCGTGGATCGAGAACATCGCGCAGCCAGTCTCCCAGCAGGTTCATTCCCAGGGAGGTGAACATGATGGCCAGGCCCGGGAAAGCGGCCATCCAGGGGTAGCTGGTCATATACTTGCGGCCGGCCGCCAGCATATTGCCCCAGGTTGGGAACTCGTTGGGGGGAACACTCAACCCAAGAAAACCCAGCCCGGCTTCGTAGAAGATCATGGCGGACATTTCAAAGGTCGCCAGGGTGATCAGCGGCCCGATGAGGTTGGGGATAATGTGAGAAAAGATGATGCGCGGCCACGTGGCCCCGGCACTGATGGCAGATTCAACATAGCCTGAACGCCGGATGCGCAGCACCTCGCCGCGCGTCACCCTGGCAAAGATCGGGGCATCGGTGATACCAAAGATCAGGATCACATTCAGCAAACTGCGCCCCAGCACAGCGGCGATAAAGACCACGAACAGCAGATATGGCAGCGACAAAATCAAATTAACCCCACCCATAATGGCGGAATCCAACCGGCCGCCCGCATACCCGGCAATNNGCCCCATAGAGCACCCGGCTGAAGATGTCTTTGCCAAGGCTGTCTGTGCCAAAGGGATGCTCCCATTCACCGCCTTCCGTCCAGGCTGGCGGCAATTTACTGGAACGCAGATCTTGATCGAAGGGGCTCTGGCTGGTGATCATGGGCGCAAAAATGGCGGCAAAAACCACGATCAAGAAAACCACCAAACCAATAATACCGCCACGGTCCCGCCATAAGAAACGCCCAAAATAAGCGAGCTGATCTTTAAATGTTTTCTCTTTACTGAGTAAACTATCGGCAGTTTTGGGTACAAACGTTTTGTTATCGGCCATAGCGAATCCTCGGGTCAATGATTGAATAGGCCAAGTCAGTCACCATATTGAGAGCCAACACAACCACACTGGTAAAGACAGCAATGGCCTGGATGAGCGGGAAATCTCGCCAGCCAATCGATTGTTCCAACAATCCCCCCATTCCCGGCCAGGAAAAGATAGCTTCTATATAAATGGAGCCCCCCAGCATATACCCGAACTGCACACCAATCACGCTGATGAGCGGAATAGCCACATTGCGCAGTACATGTTTGGTATAGATGGTCTTTGGTTCAAGTCCTTTACTGTGGGCTGTGCGAATGAAATCTTCCCCGCGGATCTCCAGCACCGCCGAGCGCGTCAGGCGCACCAACTGGCCCAGCACAGGCAGCCCTAACACAAAAGCGGGCATGACCACCGAGTTCCATTGGTCCCTGCCAAAGGTCGGGAACCAGCCCAGCCCAACCCCTAGGTAGATGATCATCATTAAGCCGAGCCAAAAATTGGGGACACTTTGGCCCAACAGGGCAATAAAGCGGCCGATCGAATCGATGATGCTGCCGGGGGTAAAACCGCCCACCAAACCAATTGGGATGCCGATGACAATTGCCATCAGCAAGCCGAAAGAGGCAAGCTGAACCGTAGCAGGCAGGCGTTCGAGCACCAGGGACATGGCGGGAGTTTTGAAGTGCAGGGAGTCACCAAAGTCACCCTTTACAGCTCCTGTCAAAAACCTGGAGAACTGGGTAAGCACTGGGTCGTTGAAGCCCATTTTCTCGCGAAATGCTTCCAGCTGTTCGGGTGAGGATTCACGCGGCATCATCAAGGCTGCCGGGTCTCCGGTGATGCGCACCATCATGAAGACCAAAAACACCACTCCGAATAAGAGCAACAGCGATTGGGCTAGCTTTGAAAGAAAGTATCTTTGCATAAGCTCCTCCTCGTAGATCAATTCTGGTGAGTGCTGTCCGAAGGTTCAGGTACAGTTTTCGGTACTAAAATCAGCTTTTTTTGTCCCTAGATGCAGGCTGCTATGCATATTTTAACACGGAGACATTCATTCATTTAATGAGACAGGCGCACATTTTGGCCAGCAAGCGCTTTCTGAACGCTTTCCATCCTCACCAAGCGCGGGGTCGTTCCAGTTTTTACAGCCACCGCCGCCGCGACACCAGCACCCTGTCCGGTCACCGTGCAGCACATCATATTCCTGGTAGCGGTATGGGAGATTTTGTCTCCTGCCACACTGCGTCCGGCCACGAGTAGATTTTCCACATGCTGCGGTAAAAGAATGCGATAGGGAACCTGGAAGTACCGCCCTGTGGTGGGTAAGATCAGCAGCCCGTAACCATCCAGGAATTCAGGGAATATACCGATCGAATCATCAAAACGGGCCTGGTTGCGGACGTCGTGTCCTGTCAGGTTGTATTCACCCACGATCTTCCGTGAATCACGCGTGCCGAGAGTCATGCCGAAATTGCGCAGCTTTGCATCTTCAAAGCCAGGCAGATACGCCCGCAGAGCCTGGATAGCCAAGATCGCCTGACGGCGCCCTTCCATCTCGGCTTTGGTTAAATCCCAGGTGTTGGTGCAGTCATAACCAGTCATATAGACCAAATTCAAGCTGGTGGCTTCCCCAGCATCGGTGATGCTGCTCCAGGTTCCTCCAAGGCTTTTAATGTTTTGGGGGATTAACCCATCCTTGCGAGCACGCTCAAATGGCTCATCCAGATAAGGGCTGAAGAGCTGGTCCTCTTTGCCGCTGGTTTCAACATCCCACTTATTTCCCCAGTCCGCATAAGTGGTTGGGTGCTGGCGCACATAGTCCAGGAAGCGCGCTTTATGGATACCAGAACAAGAAAACATAACGGTGACACCCAGCATCTCGTCGATCGGGGTCTTGATACAAGGGGCACCTGAACGGTAAGCGACATCTGCATCTCCGGAGGCATCAATCACAATCTTGGCAAGCAGGGCTTTGCGCCCCATTTTGCTCTCGGTGATAACCCCTCTGATGGTGTTGCCTTCCAGAATGGGGGCTACAACCAAACAGTGCAGCAGCGGATTAAGTCCAGCCTCACCCACAAGCTGGTCAGCCATGTATTTGAACATCTCAGCATCCAGGGCTTCGCTGAGAGATTGCGGTTCCTTACGGGTGCCGCCCAGGGCTTTGGCGCGCTGCTCAAACTCGATCCCGATCCCTTCCACATCCGTGGTACCTTCATGCCGGTACCAGGCAATACTTTCGACGCCGACTTGAGAGATCACCCCGCCAAAACAACCGTAGCGCTCCACCAGGATGACAGATACCCCTTCCCGGGCAGCGGATACAGCCGCGGCTAAGCCTGCCGGGCCGCTGCCGATGACCAGGATATCGGCTTCGGCAATCACTTCTATGGATTGGCTGGGTTCGTTGATAGAGGCCATTATTTACACGCTTACAGCTCCATGTTCAACGGTTAACGCAACGATGTCCTGGCTGCTAATGGTACGCGAGGGCGTTTTGTGTTGAACTGCCAGGGCTGCGGCGGCCCCCATGGCTTGCCCCATGGCCATGCAGATGCACTGGGCACGGATCCCGGCCAGTGCAATGCGGTTGGCCGAGACAATCCGCCCGGCAACGGTGATGCGCGCACTGCCCTTCGGTATGAGCGCTCGGAAGGGAATTTTGGGGAGTAAATCTTTGGATTCATGGAAATACACATCACAGCCGATATCCTGGCTGTGCAAATCGATGTAATTAAAGGCATTGCAGATCTTATCTTCAAAATCGGTGGCCTGCCTGAAATCCTCTTCGGTGATAATGTATTCGCCGTGGGTGCGGTAGGTTTCCCGGGCCACGGCGCGGGAATACATGGTGGTCAGCTCAGCCTGTTCGCAGCCCGGGATCGAGGCTTTCAGGAAGCGGTACATCCGCAGCATGCGCGCCCGTCCTTCGAGATTGGAGGCTGTCTGCCCTTCGCAATCGGATGTGTCGGAGTTATAGACATGAGTGCAGTTATGCCCGCCATGATCCAGGTAATACTTAAAAGGCAGCATATTGGGATAGGAAAAATCACCTGGCTGAAGATCTCCATTCTGGATGGCCTCATCATATAGGATCTGAACTTCCTGTTCCCAGATCTGCTCATGCCGGATGCCTTCAATGCGATATTGGTAAGAACCAGGCTGGCGCACCTGGTCTTGCAGGACACCTAACCCCAAAATGCGCACCACATCCGAATCCCCAGTACAATCAATGATTTCCCGGGCCCTGGTGATGCGCTGCACCCCGCGCCCCAGGGAAGTGATTTCCCAAAAGTCGCCGACTGCCTTTACATCTGAAATAAATTCATGATAATGAATTATAAGACCCGCTTTGGCAGCTTCCTCTTCTACCAGGGCCGCATAAATCGGGATGTTGATATAGCTGTAATAGCCCGGAGACTCAACCGGTCGCCGCTTCCTGTAATCCGGAACAGGTAAGCCTTCAACCTGCTTGGATTTTGTGTAAAGTTCCCAGGGGATGCCCAAGACAACCGGCCCATTGGTGCTGAAGAAGTGGTTGGGCATATTCACCCCGCCGGTGGTCATGGTTCCAGCCAACATTGAATCTGACTCGATGACTGCGGTTTTTACGCCAGCTCTGGCAGCCTGCAAGGCAGCAATATGCCCGGCTGTCCCCCCACCCGCCACAACAACATCCACCTCTTCTTGAACAGTTTTCATCTGCCCTGGTCTCCTCTGGCATCTTAAGTAGGTATTTTGGGCTGGTCAACAAGCAGATGGCTTGTTTTGCCCATTGCACCGGCAAATTGAATGGATTTGGTGTGTGATGAGTGTCCGGCCAGGCGTTTGATAACTCCCGGCCGGACACTTATTTACGTTCGGTGTTGAAAACCTATTTTGGTCCGGTTATTCGGTAACCCAGGTTTCAAACAGCCAATAATCTTCTGCGGAACGCGGGTAGTAATCCATCACGCGGTCCTGAACAGCTTCAAAGGCAACCGGTTCGTACAGGTAAATGAAGGGAGGATTCTCCTGCATGTAAACCTGCAGTTCTTCGTAGAGCGCCTTGCGTGCATCGCGGTCCACGGTGGTGGAAATCTTGGCCAACAGGTCATCAATGACCGGGTCAGACCAGGAGGAGTAAGCCGCATCCCAGCCACCCAGGGCGCCCGTCAGGCGGCGCAGGGCTTCCCCAGAGAGGGTCGACCAGCTGTCGCCAAACAGCGGGGGCAGTTCTTTGTTGGCTTCGAGTTCCCAGTATTGGCCGGATTCCATGATCTCCAGGTTGACATCAATGCCAACTTCTCCCAGATAACCAGCCACAGCTTCGCAGACCTCTTCGAAGTGCATGTAGGCGCCAGCGGGGCAGGCCATATCCATGGCAAAACCATCTCCATAACCGGCTTCGGTCAGCAGATCCATGGCCTTATCAGGGTCGTACCCAAAGGGTTCCACAACGCCGTAGCCAAGTTCGCTGGTGGCAACATAGCCGGCAGCGGGTTCACCAAAACCATCGAAGAGCGCATCAATGATGGCATCTACGTCAACGGCATAGTTCATGGCCTGGCGTACTTTGGCATCCATGGTGGGCTGGTCTAGACCGGTGGTCAGGTTGTTGAAGGCAATATAGTAAATACGGGTGACAGGATACTGAATGACATTCACACCTTCTACGTCCATCAATCCCTGGGCTTCTTCAGAGCTCAAGCGCCCAACAATATCCACCTCATCGGCGGAAACGGCTGCCACGCGGGTGGCAGATTCGGGAATCGGGCGGAAGATCAGGGTTTCGACCTTGGGATAGCCTTCTCGCCAGTAGTTGGGGTTGGCGGTATAGGTAATGTGATCGCCCTTGACCCATTCGACAAACATGAAGGGGCCGGTGCCAATTGGGTGTTCCTGGAAACCGTCCACGCCAACTTCAGCGAGGTATTCATTCGGCTCGACGGACCAGAAGTCGTGAATGGTTACCAGCAGTTCGGGGTTGGGGGCTTCTGTGGTCAGGGTGACGGTAAAGTCATCAATCTTCTCTACCTGAACCAGGGTGAATTTATCGGTCCATTCGCCAACTTCTGAGCCAATTTCCCAGGTGGCAATCACATCATCGGCATTGAATTCTTCACCATTGTGGAAGGTAACGCCTTGCCTCAAATAGAAGGTGTAGACCGTGCCATCATCCGAAACATCCCAACGTTCTGCCAAGGCTGGCTGCATCTCACCATACTGGTCAAGGTAGACCAGGCTGTCGAAGAGCTGGGTAGCGGCATTGTCGGCATTGCGCTCCGCAGTCATGGGGATAAACAGAGAGTTCGGGAATGTAGATAAGGCAACCCGCAAGGTGCCGGTGGGACCGTCTTCTGCAGGCGGGGCAACTTCATCTACTGTCGCAGGTTCTTCATCCTGCGGTTCGTCAACGACCTCATCTGCTGGTTCAACGTTATCGACTGTATTTTGTGTATTGGTATCTGCTGGCTTGCAGGCAACCACTAATACAGAAAGAATAGCCAGAAAGACCAAAATACTCATCACTCGTCTTAGTGAAAACATGCTTCCTCCTTGAATTTTTGATAGAAAATCTCCACTTGAAGTATATACTCCGGTTTGGTGTTTTTTTCTTAGGTAAAAACCTCCTTTCAATAATTTCAGACCGATATACTTGCTTCCTCTATTGTATTTTATTTTTTCAAAAAAACATACATTTAAGGACCGTTAGGGAAACTGCGGGCGAATAAAGAGCTATCCACCCGATAATTCTTTTAGAATAATGGCTGATGTAAAAAAAANNATTTACTATACCATCCAGACGGTATAGCTGTCAATTTAAAATTTTAATTTCCAGCGAGAAATCTGATGAGAAAATTTAAAGGCTTCCCTTTTGATTGGCAAAGTTTCTTACTCCTGACTATTGGAGGTCTGATCCAAGCTTTCAATGTTGCGATCTTTCTATCCCCGGCAAAATTAGCCCCTGGCGGGGTCTCCGGCACAGCGATCATCTTGCAGGAATTTACCGGCTGGCCAATCGGTTTGATGATGCTGATCATGAATATCCCTTTGATGGTCATTGGCTTCATCAATCTGGGGCGCTTTAAGTTCCTTACACGCACCCTGTATGTAGTGATCTTGAGCAGTGCCTTTGTAGACATCTTCGCAGCATGGCTGCCACCGGAAGGCATTACGGATGATTTGCTGCTCAACTCGCTCTATTCAGCAGTGGTCGGCGGGATAGGCAGCGGTATTATCTATCGCGGCCAGGGGACCTCTGGTGGTACCAGCATTCTCGGGCGGATTGTGCAGCTCAAAACCGGGATCCCGATCAGTCAGGTTTATTTATTTACAGACGGCATTATTGTGGTGGTCGCTGGCCTGGTATTTGGCTGGGAACGCGCCCTTTACTCTCTGATAACCTTATTCCTGTGGGGGGTAGCCAGCGATCAGGTTTTGGAAGGGCCAAGTGTTGTGCGCACGGCATTTATCATCTCGGACCAACCCGAAGCAATTTCCAAGGCCGTTTTCCTCCGGCTGGGATTGGGGATCACTGGCTGGCAAGGCCGCGGCATGTTCACAGAACAAGGCCGCACAGTGTTGTTTTGCACCATCAACCGGCCAGATATGCCGATCTTAAGGCAGGTAGTTTTGGAAATTGACCCCCATGCATTTTTGGTGATTGGTCATGGTCACCAGGCGATTGGCGGGGTGCTGCCTCGTAATTTCAAAGCCCCAGGCGAAGGGAAAAACGAGCCATAAAAATGGGCATTCTCAAGATTCTTGATCAAGAGTTTTCTGTCGATTGCCTGATTTTTGACAAGGACGGCACTTTAATCGACATGGACTCATTCTGGGGGCCGCAAACTCGAAAATGGGTAGAGGGGATGGCCAGCGCNNAATCACGTGCGCTCTGAAAGCCCGATGGCGGTTGCCACCATGGAAGCGATATATTCGCTGGCAGCCGGGGTTCTATCGCGTTACGGGATGCCATGGCATGAAGCACGTCACCTGGCTGAAAGCTGCGCCGCAGCGACCTTCAGCCTCAATCAGGCAACGCAGGATATCCTGCCGATGGGCAATCTGGTGGGGTTGATGCAATCGCTGAGGGATGTGGAAATCCAGATCGCAGTTGTCACAAGCGATGATCGCCAAATAACGCAAAATATGCTGGATCATCTCGGGATCCGCGATCTTGTCAGCATCCTGATTTGCGGGGATGACCAGCTGCCCTCCAAACCAGCTCCGGATGTCATCTGGCGAATTGCCAACCAGCTCGATATTCCTCCCAGCCGCATGATGGTTGTGGGAGATTCGCTGAGTGATATGCGGTTTGCCGCCAATGCAGGGGCAGCGTACCGTATTGGAGTAAAGTCCGAGGCTGAAACCAGTACACGGCTTGCCGAGTATGCCGATGCAGTGATAGCATCGCTCGATGAAATAAAGGTTATTCCGCAGGATAACGATTAGATTTCTTGGTTTATGTGCAGGAACGCGAAACGAAAAAGGAACTGCCTAGGCAGTTCCTTTTTTTCTGTAATCATGCTCACACAGGGTCAACCCGGCGAGCTGAAACCCTTACTTATGGCAACCAGGCTTGCCAAACATCCGGGTGAGCATCTACCCAGGCCTGTGCGGCCTCATCAACTGTTTTACCATCATTGAGCATCGCCAACATCTCAATCTGTGCATCACTGCCATAATTCATCTTGGAGAGGAAGGTATGCACGGTGGCGTCCTTATCTTTCAATTCTGCACTGAAGATCTTCAGCAGTTGATCTTTCGGGTATGCGCAATCCACTTCCTCCGGAACCGCATAGCACTCATCGCTGTAGGCAGGCAGTTCCACTTGGGTCAGGTCAAATTGCTGGAAAATGGCGTGGGGTGAGTAGAAGTAGAAGAGCACCGGTTCTTGGCGGCTGTAGGAGGAAGAGACCTCTGCCAGCAAGGCATCTTCAGAGCCNNGCATCCTTATAACCTTCCCAGGTGGCCAGGGCTGGATTGGCATCGATCACATAGGTCGGCACGAACCAACCAATCTCACCAACCGGGCCGAGGAGTCCGCCGTTCTCTACTGAACCCAGGGTATCAATGTACTCGGCGATGCGCTCGGTGTGCCCAGAAGGCCACACCTCAAGACTGGCATCTGCATCCCCTGCCGCCAAAGCATCCCATTGAGCGTTCTCGTCCAGCGCGATGATTTCAACCGGGTTGCCAAATTCGTTCTCGATGATGATCTTTGCGACAGCCACGTTGAGTTCCGAGGCTGGCCAGGGGTTCTCAATCAACGTAATTGTGGCCCCTCCCTCGCTGCTGCCACCACAACCAACTGCAACAGCTGCGATGAAGAGCAACAGCAAAAATACTGATAGCTTTTTCTCCATAATAATCTCCTTTTCTTATAGTTTATATTCGAAAAGATATAAAAAGCTCAACATGGCACAGACCTGGTCTCTCGATCACCAGTTGGCTTCATGCATCTTCTCGTAATATCCTTATGATACGTTTGCCGCCTGGCTGGCTTTTTGGGCAAACTTTTGCGTGATGCGGTCAATGACCACAGCACATAATACAATTGCCAATCCAGCCTCAACACTGCGACCTAAATTATCGTTGGCAAATCCCTGATAGACTTCCAACCCCAAACCAGTTGCGCCAACCAAACCAGCGATAATCACCATGGCCAGTACCATCATAATGGTCTGATTGATCCCCAGCATAATCGAAGGCAGTGCCAGAGGAATTTCAATTTTTATCAGCGCTTGGAACCAGGTGGAGCCAAATGAGATCGCTGACTCTTTGAGAGTTTTATCCACTCCCCGGATACCGGCATTGGTCAAGCGAATGACAGGCACTGCGGAATAGAGCACCGAAGCTATCAGGCCGGCCACACTCCCGGTACCAAAAAGCATGATCACCGGCACCAGGTAGACGAAGATAGGGATGGTTTGCAGGAAATCCAATATTGGGCGAAGCGCCCGATCTACCTTATCGCTTTTCGAGGACCAAATGCCGAGAGGTATCCCCAGCACGATGCAGATTGTGCCAGCCACCAGGGTTTGACCCAAGGTATCCATTGTAAAGGTCCACATGCCAATAAAACCGATCAGTAAAGTGAGCAGCAGCACGCTGAAGGTCAATCTCCAGCCGCTGGCATAATAGGCAGCAAAAGCAAAGAGAAAGACGATCACCGTCCAGGGGAAAGTCTCTGTCAGGAGCAAGCGAAGCGGTTTGAAAACATTGAGAATGAGAAAATCTCTTAACGGACCGGTGCCAATGCCAGAATTGCCGATATTGTATAAATTCACCTGCATCCACTGCACCAGGGCATCCACAGGCTGATAGATATTGAGGCGCAAAGCGGCAGAGAATTCCTGCACACCCAGCAGAAGAAAGAGGATGGTCAGGAGAACCAGAAAGATCAATTTCGTAATGGTGCTGGCATACTTGCGCACCCAATCAGCGTTGTCCCCAAAGATTTTAAGCAAAAGGCCTTTTACCTGGAGTACAGCTTGATCTCCTACCCGATACACCCAGGCAATGCCCGCCTCGACCTTTTCTACCAGGTGGTTTCCCCTGCTTTTTTCACTGAATAATTTAAACCCGCTGAATTGGGGGAGGCTGTGCCGTTCCAGTTTAGACATGGCTTCGCTTAGACGGTCCAGCAAGATTGCCAGAAAAACAATCGCCAGACCAGCCTCCAAGGCATTGCCGACGCGCAATCGTCTGAGAGATTTGAGCACCACATCTCCAAGCCCCCCGGCACCGATCAGGGCAGCAATGACTACGATGCTGAGTGCCATCATAATGGTCTGGTTGACCCCCACCATAATCGAGGGCAGCGCCAAGGGAAGTTTGACCTTGCGCAACAGCTGCTTTTCGGTGGAGCCAAAAGCAACCGCTGCCTCGAGCACATCTTCGGAGATGGTTCTTAAGCCCAAATTTGTCAGGCGGATGGCAGGGGGCAAGGCGTAGATAACCGTGGCAATAATACTGGGTACCCGCGCCACACCAAAAAACAGGAGCACCGGGATAAGGTAAACAAAGGCCGGCATGGTTTGCATGGCGTCCAATACCGGGCGCAGGAATTTTTCAACCATATCGTTGTTGGCTGACCAGATCCCAAGCGGGATGCCGATCACCAGGGCGAAGAGGACAGCGATCACCATCAAGGCCAAGGTCTGCATGCTTTCTGCCCATAAGCCAAACAATCCCATCGGCAATAAACAAAACAGCATCACCAGCGCCAGCCTTAAACCTTGAACCCGGTCTGCGATGAGGAAAATCGCCAGGATGACCACAGGCCAGGGAAGCCATAATAAAAAGTTTTCGACCCGGCGCAGTGAAAAATCAGTAACCGCGCTGAAAGGTTCGAAGATATAGGTAAAAATCCAATGGGTGTTGCGATGAACCACAACCCATCTTTTAAATATATTCAGTACATCCCTCAGCCCGACATTCCAGCTCTCAGGAAAAACTTTCAATAACTCAAACTGCTGGCTGACCCAAAATAGCAGCAGGAGCCCGGCTGACAAATAGATCAGTCCTCGCACTTTATTCCAACTGGATTTGATTCTGGGTGACGAGCTTGCGGCTTGCATAGTTATTTTCCAGACAGGGCTATCAGCAGGGTCTTTTGGTCAACGGAACCAATGATCTTGCCTTGGGCATCCACCACTGGCCTGGGTTCATCCAAGCCGACCAGCATGGGAATTAATTCTTCGAGAGTAGTCTCGCGTGGGATTGTGAAATCGTTATTGACCTGGATACCTTCGCCGGGCAGCATGATGGCTTCGGCTGTCAGCACTTTTGCCCGGGGAACATCCTGGGTAAATTCCCGCACGTAGTCGTTGCCAGGGTTGGCTACAATTTCCTGCGAGGTGCCTACCTGGACGATCGCACCATCTTTCATGATGGCGATGCGGTCTCCGAGCTTTATGGCTTCTAAAAAGTCGTGGGTGATGAAGATAATCGTTTTTTGAAGCGATTGCTGCAGCTTGAGCAATTCATTCTGCATATCGCGGCGGATCAGCGGATCGAGCGCGCTGAATGGCTCATCACACAGCATGATTTCCGGATCAACGGCTAAGGCACGCGCCAGGCCAACCCGTTGCTGCATTCCACCACTTAGTTCATGGGGGTAGCGTGTACCCCAATTCTCTAAGCCGACCAGTTCAAGCACCTGGTTGGCTACTTTTCGCCGTTCGTCTACATCCATACCGCGCACTTCCAGCCCATAGGCAACATTATCCACCACACGCTTGTGCGGGAAGAGACCAAATCTCTGAAACACCATGCTGACAGTGTGCCGCCTCAGGTGGCGGAGTTCGCTTTCACTCATCTGGGTCACATCAGTTTCATCGATTAAAACCTGCCCAGCGGTAGGTTCAATCANNATTTCTTAGTTCAACTGTGCTCATCTTATTATTTACCTGGCTCTTCAGTGTAGTGCGTTAGCTTTAATATCATTTCGACAATTTCCTCACGCTGCTCCAGGCTAGGGGGTGCGTAGCGATGCATTTCCGCAAACCACAGCCCATCAACGGCAAACCGTAAAAACAAGGCCCAATTTGGATCCAGTCCGGTTTGATAGATCTCATTCTGCCAGTTGACATATTTTTCCCGCATGAGCTTATGAGCACTGGCATATTTCTCTTCGGCAGCAAAAAGGCTGGCATACAAACTGGCATTTTCCGGGTTTGTCATTTGCTCCACGGAGGCTTTGGCATACGCCCGCAGGAATGCACCAGTTTTCTCGCCTTCCAGGGCCAACAATTCTTTTAATCGATCTTCAAATATGCTGTTGTGATATTCAAACAGGGCTTCGATCAGGGCTTCCTTGGTCTCAAAATGGTACAACAAACCGCCCTTGGAGAGCCCAGCTTCACTTGCCACAGCCTGCAGAGTCAGGTTGGTTAGCCCTTCACGCCGCAAAATCTGGCTGCACGCCCTGAAGATGATCTCACGAGTTTGAGAAGAAGTACGGTTTTGATCCATTCGGTCTTCCGTCTATGACAATGGTTGTAATTACACTAGAGAGTATACAAGATTTTATTCTAATAATTGACTTTGTGTCAATTTACACAAAAAGGATTGACACATCAATCATAAACCATCTACAATATAAAAACTATACCATCTGGACGGTATAGTTGTCAATTTTTATGATCGGAAATAATCCTAATGGAGGCGAGTGGTTTTTAAATGTATTGGGAAGATCACTTTTGCCCCCCTAAAAGTAATGAAAGGCAAAGAGGATGAGCAGCATAAAAAAGTATGACACAATCATTGTCGGAGGAGGGTCAGCGGGGTGTGTGATTGCCAACCGCCTTAGTGCAGACCCAGCACGTTCTGTTTTGGTGCTAGAAGCAGGACGGAAAGACTATTGGTGGGATATTTTTGTGCACATGCCTGCCGCCCTCACCTACCCGATTGGCAGCAAGCACTATGATTGGTGTTACGAAACCGAACCCGAGCCTTTCATGAATAACCGGCGCATCTATCAGGGGCGCGGAAAAATTCTTGGCGGCTCGAGCAGCATTAATGGCATGATCTTCCAGCGAGGCAACCCGATGGACTATGAGAAATGGGCCAAGGACCCTGGCATGGAAGGTTGGGATTTTGCACACTGTTTACCTTATTTCAAACGCATGGAAACCTGCTTAGCGGGCGGCGACGAATATCGGGGTACAGAAGGCCCCCTGGTGCTTGAGAGGGGCCCAGCCACCAATCCGCTGTTTTCGGCTTTCTTCAAGGCTGTGCAGCAGGCTGGTTTTGAACTCACATCCGACGTAAATGGCTACAAACAAGAGGGCTTTGCGGCTTTCGATAGAAATATCCGGCGCGGCCGGCGACTAAGTGCTTCACGCGCCTACCTGCATCCAGTGATGGACCGTAAAAATTTAGAGGTTGAGACCAAAGTTTTCGTGACCAAGATTCTTTTCGAAGGCAAAAAAGCAGTGGGGGTGCAAGTTTCCCGTTCCGGTGGGAAGGTTGAAACGATCTACGGAGAGGATATCATCTTATGCGGCGGTTCGATTAACTCACCTCAATTGTTACAGCTTTCCGGGGTGGGTAACGCCGAAGAGTTAGAGGCCCTGGGTATACCAGTGGTTCATCACCTGCCGGGGGTTGGAGAGAACTTGCAGGACCACCTGGAAGTGTACGTGCAGGTTTCTTGCAAGCAGCCCGTATCCGTTTACCCAGCTCTAAAATGGTACAACAAACCCTGGGTCGGACTGATGTGGCTGTTGTTTAAAAAGGGGCCGGCAGCCTCAAACCACTTTGAAGGCGGCGGATTTGCCAGGAGTAACGAGGATGTTGACTATCCCAACCTGATGTTCCATTTCCTGCCCGTCGCCATCCGTTACGATGGCACGTCACCCAGTGGCGGGCATGGCTACCAGGTGCATATCGGACCGATGTATTCCGATGCCAGAGGCTCGATAAAAATTAAATCCAAAGATCCGAATGAACATCCGGCTATGATTTTCAACTATTTATCGACAGAACAGGACCGCCGGGAGTGGGTGGAAGCAATCCGCTGTGCCCGCAAGATCCTAAACCAGCCTGCTTTTGATCCTTACAACGGAGGGGAGATCCAACCTGGGCCGGCCGTAGAAACCGACGAGGAAATCTTGCAATGGGTAGCCAAAGATGGCGAGACCGCCTATCACCCCTCGTGCACCTGCAAAATGGGCACCGATGAAATGGCTGTGGTAGACCCGAACACCATGAAAGTCCACGGTCTCGAAGGGCTACGGGTTGTCGATTCCTCGGTGATGCCGTACGTACCGAATGGAAATAACTACGCGCCAACGATGATGCTGGCAGAGAAAGCAGCTGACTTAATTCTCGGAAATGAGCCCCTCGTAGAAGATGTAGGCTTTTACCGCCATCCCAAAAAGTGAGTTAAGCACGACAGTCAACGGGCTTCCAGGCTATGATCTGGAAGCCCGTTTTTGATCGGCTTTGGGACACAGCAAACGGTGGTCATCGACCGGCCATTAAACCATGCAGCTAGCAATATGAACGTAAGAGGGCGGTTAATTTTGGAGGGCAGGTCACTCGGTGGATCGTTTATTTAAGATAAAGATTAATGTGGTTTGACTGGGGGGTAATCGTTTCAATATAATCAGGGTTGACGCCCATCCAGTGTAGCTTTTCGAGTGGTGAAGTGCCCGGAAGATAACCAAGCGTAAACCATAAGAATTTTCAGACTGAAACTCAATATGGATTCATGGAGAAAGAAATACAAGCAATAGCCAAAGGTGGCATGCTATCCAATTTATTATGCTTAACATGCGGAAGAAGAAAAAATTTTGAAAACACTCTATTACGTGATCCTGTTCGTGTTGCTGCTAACAGCCTGTTCAACCGCAAAGGTCAAGGGTGAAGATCCCCAAGGGGAGAAGGAGGAGGTAGCCGATTCCTCTCCCGTGCCAACCATCGAAACCAAGATGCCATCGCCGACACCCGCTCCCAGCCTACCTGGGAAGGTCACTTTTCTTACTGATGATGGTGTTCAAATATCTGGGACAGGGTTTGGCAAAGGAAAAACGGCCGTAATTTTGGCACACCAAGGTACCCCTGGTGCAGACCAAAAAGGCTGGCATGACTTTGCTCAAGTGCTGGCTGAAAACGGTTTTACGGCCTTGGCCTTTGATTTTCGAGGAAGGGGAGAATCCGAAGGTACATTCTCTTTCCGTACCCTTGAACGTGATCTAAAGGCTGCCGTCAGATTTTTGGTAGATCAAGGGCATGAAGAAATCCTCTGTGTCGGGGCAAGTATGGGAGGAACTGCCTGCATGCGTGCCGCCTTGGACGGTGAGAAAATCAAAGCGCTGGCCATAGTCGCCAGCGGACCAGTTGCCGGGATCGGCGAGGACAACCTAGCCATTCCGATTGAAGATCTGGCAAGCCTTGACTTGCCAAAACTCTTTCTGACGGCAGACCATGATTATCCGAGGGTTGTACAAGACACACAGGAAATGTACAAAACTGCCGCCTACCCCAAGGAGCTTCACATCCTCCCTGGCCGGGAACATGGGACAGATTTATTCCAGACAGCTGTTGGTGGTGATATGGCTGCTATCCTGCTGCGCTTCCTATTGAAACCATGGGGTTCGGTTTTTCAGGATGCCACCCTGGTGGCTGAGATGAAAGGCTCTGTAGGGCCGATATACAGCCTGGATTGGTCTCCTGACTCACAGTGGTTAGCCTCAGCAGGGTATGAACAAGTCAAGGTTTGGAATGCTGCCACTCTGCTCGAGCATAAAACTCTGGAAGAGCCTGGCAGTTATGTGTGGGGCGTTTCTTGGTCACCTGATGGTCGCCTGCTGGCAGCCGCAAGCCAGGATGGAAAAGTTCATTTATGGCAGACGGACTCGTTCGACAGTATGGGAACATTGGACAGTGGATGGGCTTTTTCAATTGCCTGGTCTCCAGATAATCAGAGCTTGGCAGTTGGTACAAAAACTGGGGAGGTCCAAATCTGGAATATTGAAACCCTGGAAATGGTGCAACTGTTGGATGGGGTATCCCCGGTGATCAGCCTTGCGTGGCATCCCGGTGGGGCTGCGTTGGCGCAAGGCGTGCTAAATGGTGAGATCCGGATCTGGCAAATCCCCGCAGGGGTACTGGAAACCACCCTGGTTGGAAACCGAAATGCCAGAAGTGATACAAACGGTTTGATGTGGTTGGGAAATGGGGGGTGGTTGGCTTCAGCACACCAGGACCAGATGGTGCGCGTATGGGGTTATGAACAAAACAAGACCATTGAGGCTATCTCATTGGTGGGACATCGGGGCTGGGTGCGGTCGGTGAGCTGGTCGCGAAATGGGCAATGTCTGGTATCTGGCGGTGAGGATGGGCGTCTCAGGCTTTGGAGCGTTGAAAATGAGGAGATCCTAACCAGCCTGAGTCAGGGTGGCTTGCCGATCTGGGCGGCTGACTGGTCACCTGATGGTCTGTACCTGGCTGTGGGGGACGGGAGCTATAACACGCACAATGAAAACGGCCACATCCGGATTTGGGAGATAACCGGATGTCACCAAGAATGATCCCCAACCAATGGATGATGATCTCAAAACTGTCGGGGACGCTTTCGAGGGCTAATTTGCCGCTCTAGCGCAGATGGCAACCCGCATCGCAAGACCTTGTAGCCGTTCTGATTATGGGTCAAATGCTCACAAAAAGTGGGTTTTCCGGTATAATTGGGACCACTGCACCCGTAGCTCAATGGATAGAGCGCCTGACTTCGAATCAGTAGGTTGGGGGTTCGAGTCCCTCCGGGTGCGCCAATATGTGGCGGCTTCACACTCAGTGACCGCCACATTTGGCGTTTTTAGACGGTGGATTTTCATCTTCGGAAGTGCTTGCTGCAGTTTGCTGCAGTTTTAAACCAGAAGCGTTCTTC
>DNGN01000342.1 GCA_003486225.1 Chloroflexota bacterium | reverse complement strand
CTCACCAAACCGGATTACCGGGCGATCATGACAGGTGCGGATAGTATGGAGCTTACAAACAAAAAAGGGGGCAGAGCTGGTGTTGACGCGGTGTATGTCTGCGCCCACGGGGACTCTAAAACTTTCCAAACGATTGTGGATTGGGAGCCTTTTGAACAGTATACAACCCATGAAAACTTTCCGCTCCCAGGCATCAGCGCAAACCTTACCTACCGGATTGCGCCAACCGAAACAGGTTCAAGGTTATCCCTGTATTGGGGCAAAGCGATGGGCAACCGTTTTTGGGCAGCGCTTGCCAACTTGGTGGTTAAAACTGTGATTGTGAAAATGGCTGTAAAAACGAGATACATTTTACGCGACACGATACTGCGTGAGATTGAAGAGGGGAAGACCGCTTTCGAGCCATCGATCAGGATCAATCCAGACCTGATCTACGCGGCGGTTGAGGATGAGTTCGTTTCTCAAGGGTCAGGCAAAAAACCCTAGAAGAAGCCCATTTCGAGCAAAATTGTGAAACGNNCCCTCGAAATCGTAGAATGAGACATCGTACCCATGTTTTTCAAGGACGTCCCTGGATTGAAGCCCCAGTTCATGATGGGCAGCAGGATCATTTTTTCCATGCGTGATCAGCACCCGAAGAGTGTTGGCCTTCTCTATGAATTTCTCCGGCAGCCATTCCGAGCCCATAGAGCGAACAAAAGGGTTTTTGAGGGGTGATAACAAACCTGGCCCGCTCATACAGATCAGACCATCGAAGAGCTGCGGGTTTTTGATCCCGGTGAGGTATGAGAAGATCGCTCCCTGAGAGAAACCCATCAGGTAGGTGTTGTTAATTTGGTATGCACTGGTCAGCTGGTGGATGACATTTAGGATATATTCCTCCGCAACCTGGCTGGCTTTCCGGATCAGCTCTTCATTCTTGCTTGGCCACATGCCCCAATCAAACACCAGCTCTTGGTTCTGAACGAATGGGAAAGGGGCCTGTGGAACAGTGTATATAAAGCTTCTGCCGGGAATATGATCCCATAGGTGGATCATATTCTCTGGATGGCTCCCTCCACCATGCAGCCCCACAACGAGGGAAAAGACATTTTCCTGCGAGTGCCGATCTGGCAGGCGGATGAGACATTTATGAAGCGTAGTTCCTTTAAGATAGATCATAGCCTCCATTTCCTCCTGTTTTACTATATTTGACGGGCGGTGCTGGAAGGTCTAAATTGATAAGTGGATCTACAGCCTCCAGCTTAGGATAATTTTTAAATTATTCTTATACTCAGTTATAATGAAGATTCGAATAAAAAGGGAGAGCTTCGCCATTCAATCATAAATCGATCATTTGTCTTTGAAATTATCGGGGTATCTTGTATTATAGATTTAGACTGCTGGTTATATCTCACTTTCCTAGTTTACTATACATGAATACTAATCTGATGGTCAAATCTGCACGAGTGAAGAGAGCAAGGACGTGTTCAAGTGAAAGCTGTAAAGTCAATTCTTCCACCCATTTTCCTCTGTCTCAATTAATTGTCTTTCTGCTCTCCATCATTTTCCCGTATAATGTTTATGTCACCATGCACTTTGATACGCACATTCAAGGAGGAACATGTTAATGAGAGTAAAGCCTGTACGCTCAGGGGGTAATTTTGGGGTAGCTGTATGCCAATGTAGCAATAATTGCATGGATTTCCAATTATCTACTCATCCTCAAGACAAAAATCGAAAGGAGAAACTATGAACGAACGTGTGGCAATTGTCGGCGTTGGCTGGTCGGGATTCAGACCATCCACGCCCGATCAATCCTATAAGGAATTGATGTACGAAGCGGCTGTAAGGGCCTATGCCGATGCCGGGGTCGACCCGCGCAGCGACGTGGATTCCTTTGTTACGGTGGCGGAAGATTTCCACGAGGGCGTCAGCATCTTCGATGAATATGTGCCCGACCAGCTTGGTGCGGCACTCAAATCGGTGCATACCATTCCTGGAGATGGGCTGCACGGGCTGGCAACGGCCTACATGATGATCCGGACCGGCCAGTTTGATGTTGTCGCCGTGGAGGGGCACAGCAAGGCCTCCAACGTGCTGACCTTGCCGGAAGTGACCGCCTATGCCCAGGATCCGGTGCTCAACCGTCCGCTGCGCCTGAATACCCATTTCGTGGCAGGAATGGAGATGCAGCGCTACCTGTTCGAAACCGGCACGACCCATGAGGAGTGCGCGGCAGTTGTGGTCAAGAACCGCTGGAACGCGCTGCGCAACTCGCTGGCTTCTTTTGGTGCCGACTTGGACCTGGACGATGTGCTCAACGGCCCGCCCTTGTCCGCACCTCTGGGGATGCGCGAGATGGCCGAACATGTCGATGGGGCAATTGTGATGGTGCTGGCATCGGGGGAAAAGGCCGATGCCTTAAGCGAGAAACCGGTCTGGATCCACGGCATGGGGTGGTGCAATGGTTCCGCTTCGCTTGAAAGCCGCGACTGGAGCCGAGCCCCCTACCTGCAAAAAGCCGCCCAGATGGCCTACCGCCAGGCGGGAATAAACAACCCGCTGGATGTTGTCGATTTCGCCGAAGTGGACGACACTTACGCTTTCAAGGAGCTTCAGGCTCTCGAAGAGCTTGGCTTGTTTGGCCCTGGCATGGCCGGTGAGATCACCGCCAGGGGCGGGACATCCTTCGACAGCGATCTGCCGGTCAACGCTTCCGGTGGCAGCCTGGGAGTTGGCTACATGCTGGATGCGACGGGTTTGATGCGCACCCTGGAAGCTGTCAAGCAGCTGCGCGGTGAAGCCGGCCAGCATCAATTGGAAGATGTCGAAGTCGGACTGGTTCAATCCTGGCGCGGTGTTCCCACTNNGCCCAAGAAACCCCGAAAGAACTGGCATGGGAATCGACCCGCATGGCGCTCGAATCCTGCGAATTGACGATGGATGACATCGACGGCGTGTGCCTCGGCACCGCGCCGGATTCTTTTGATGGCGTACATCTCAATGGAGAGTATCTCAGTGATGGTTCTGGCGCCTGGGGCAAACCTTTTATGCGCTCGTACGTCGGCGGCGGGACGGGTGTCTTCGCCCCGATCCAGGGGTGGTATCACGTCGCCAGCGGGCTGTTCGATGTTGTGGTTGTGGTGGCCGAGGAGAAAATGTCTTCTTTCTACCCGCATGCACAAGCCGCCTTTCTGACGATCTTTGATCACACCACCGAACGGGCTTTGCTGCCCAACCTGCTGTGGATCTTCGCACTCGAGATGAACCGCTACATGACCACCTATGGGATCGATAAAAAAGATATTGCCCGTGTCTCTGTGCAGCACAAGCGGAACGCTGCCAACCATCCCTGCGCCTTGCTGGGTGATAAAGATATAACCGTTGAGGATGTGCTCAACTCGGAGCTGCTGGCCTGGCCGGTGAACCGCTTTGATGTCAGCCCGGTCTCAGATGGATCTGTGACCCTTGTGCTGGCCGCAGAGCACGTCGCCAAGCGGATTACCAGCAAGCCGGTCTGGATCGAGGGAGTCGGCTGGAACCTGGACACGGCTCACTGGACGAACCGAGATCTGGCCTATCCGCGCTATGTGGAGTATGCGGCCAAGATGGCCTATGATATGGCTGGGATCAAAGAACCACGCAAGGAAATCCATATCGCTGAACCCTATGATCCTTTCGACTATAAAGCGCTGCACCACCTGGAAGGATTGCAGTTGGCCGACCGTGGCAAGGCAGTCGAAATGTACCTGGATGGCACTGCCGCCCCCGACGGAAACCTGCCGGTCTGCCCTTCGGGTGGGCTGTTGGGAGTTGGTAACCCGATTGCAGCCGCCGGGCTGATGAAAATTGCCGAGCTGTTCTGGCAATTGCGTGGTGAAGCGGGTGCCCGTCAGGTGCCTGGCCAACCCAAACGCGGTATTGCCCAAGCCTGGGGAGACCTGATGCAGGTCGGCACCGTGGTGATCATGGGACGATAGGAGGCGAACGATGACTGAAAAAATCAAACACTTCCCTGGCACTTCATTGAGCGAACAAGACTTCGCTGATGGAAATATTTTATTCAACCACGACGCACTCAGGGCAGAATATGCCTGGGATACCGGTATCGGTATTGGCAGCTACCTGGCAGCACTTAAGAGAGGTGTCATCCTCGGCTCGCACTGCAGCCATTGCCGTAAGGTAGTCGTCCCGCCGCGCACAGTCTGCGAGTGGTGCTTCCGGCCCATGGACGAGTATGTCCCGGTCAAGGACACGGGAACGATCAACACCTT
>DNGN01000063.1 GCA_003486225.1 Chloroflexota bacterium | reverse complement strand
AGAGATCAGGTCTGCTTGCCTGATCTCTCTTTTGTATAGTTTCCGGGTCGATTATATGCTGATTAAGGCGTCGGCTGTGTGTTTACCGGGCGTTCCCCGATGGTGAGGTCGAGGGTGATAATTTCCCCACCGCGGAAGACCTCCAGTTCCACTACATCNNCCGGGTACCACACTGGTCACCATCGCGCCAACGGTCTTCTCCAAGCCAATTCGCTCTGCCTCTTCCAGGGGGATATCCGGATAGCTCGAGATACCCAGGTAGGGATAGGCGTACGAACCTTCTGAGATCAGGCTGGGGACAACTTTCTTGACGATGTTGATGGATACCGCGAACCCAATCCCGGAATTGACCGGTTCAAAGTTTTCATTGGTATTGAAAGTGCGGATGGCNNCGGGCCGCCGGAGTTACCGGGGTTGATGGCTGCATCGGTCTGGATGATGTCTCCAGCTGTAAATGCCAGCCCGCTGGAAGAAAAGTTCAGGGATTCGAGCGTCCTGCCGATGCTCGAGACGATCCCGGTGGTCATGGTGCCGTTTAGGCCGAATGGGTTGCCAATTGCAATCACAACCTGTCCAACCCTGACCTGATCTGAATCTCCCAGCGCGATTGGGGTCAGGTCCTCTGGCTCAACATCCACTTTGATCACCGCCAGGTCCGAATCGGTATCGGTACCGATCAATTCGCCGCGAACTTTGATGCCGGAAGTAAATGCGACCTGGATCTCCGTTGCGCCTTCGACCACATGGTAATTGGTCACGATATGGCCATCTTTATCAATCACGAATCCGGAACCACTTCCGCCGCCAACGATCCGGTCATTGACTTTTACCACATTGAGGATCGACACCACCCCAGGGCTTACCTCTTCGTATAAACCTACGAGGGCATCATTTTGTGCGACAAGGTCCACAGAGGTATAGCTGCCAGTATCGCCAATCGTGGTTTCAAGCGTATCCTGGACGGATTCAATCACCTGGACAGCTTCGGTTGAGGCAATCTGGGGTACTAGATTCTCAACCTGGAGGGTGCTGAGACAGGCGAGTGATACCATGGAGAGGATCACACTGATTANNGGCATGCCTTTGCCTTTGAGCCTGAAGGTCTGCCCAGGTTGGGTGCCAGCCGGTATGGTGAGGCTCACGCTGCCACTGAGGGTTGGCACAGAGGCTTTCCCGCCCAGGACCGCCGTGGTAATATCCAGGTAGATGTCCGTATAGAGGTCATCTGCTTTGCGGTCGAAACGCGGGTCGGGGGATACTTTGATCTGCAGATACACGTCGGTGGGTTTGCCGTCCCGTGCGGTGGGGCCCGCCCCGGAGAGCCGCAGTTTGGTGCCGGTTTTAGCCCCCCTGGGAATTTTAACCTCAAAGGTGCGCTCACCAATCCGTACCTGCCGGGTACTGCCCCGGTAGGCTTCCTGCAATCCAATTACCATTTCGCTGGTGTACTGGCGGGGCTGAGACTGACCTCGGCCCTGCCCGCGCAAAAGTTCTTCCAGCCCGGAACTGCCGCCCATGCCGCCAAAGATCTGGCTGAAGAAATCTGAGAATCCTCCAGCCCCACCAAACAGGCTGCTCAGGTCGCCGTCAAACTCAACCCGCATCCCGCCGGGCTGACCTCCAGGCTGGCCGTAGTTCCATTGCCCCCAATCAAAACCACTGCGGCCGCCCCGCTGCTGCC
Organism: Chloroflexota bacterium; assembly: GCA_003486225.1. The sequence goes on along the minus strand of DNGN01000063.1, from coordinate 1,949 downwards.
AATTCGAATAGGCAGAGCCCAAACGGTCGTAGTGGGCGCGTTTGTCGTCATCGCTCAGTACCTGATATGCCTCATTGATCTCTTTGAACTTCTCTTCGGCCTGTGAATCTCCGGGGTTTCGGTCCGGATGGTATTGCATCGCAAGCTTCCGATAGGCTTTTTTGATTTCATCGGTTGAGGCATTTTTATTAATACCTAAAACCTGATAATAGTCTTTGTAATCCATAACTTTCTTTTATTTATTTGCAACCTGGATAACGATCTGTTCAGAGAGTCCAAGGTTGCTTGCAGGCATTTTCTGGATGGGGTTGTCTGTTCTGTACCTGTTAAATTGTATGCCTCTCTCTTTTCTTCCGTCAAGATTTCCGGAGTAATATTTACATTATTCTTACATGATTTATATAATCTGATTGCAATTGGCCTTGCAGCAGGCTGGAAACTTCAAGATGCAAATTCCAGTGTTCTTATTTAGACTCAAATGCGTCTAAAGTCCTTACAGGGGAGTTATACTGGTATATGATTATGGTAGCCATGATTCATTTCTATGCTTTTGGTAAGTAGGAGACACGATGATTGAAAATGCCGGCCCGTCCAGACTATCTTCTGCCATAAAATTTTTTCGGCCTTGGGTAACCGCCCTGACTCAACCCAATGCAGCGGCTTACCGGGAGATTCTAAACGGTACCGGTGTCTCATCCCTTACGGCGGTGCTCTGGTTGGTTGGGGCAGGATTGGTGGGGGGCTTGTCCTATGGGATTACCGGCTGGCTGTTTGGCAATCTTGGACTGGAACGTTTTTCACAAGCGGTGGGTTTGCCGCTGCCGGATGAACCGCTGGTCTTATTATTGCTCTTTCCCATTGTCACGGTGATTGGTTTTATCGGGGCCGCCTTTGTTGGGGCTGGCCTTGTACAGCTGGCTGCCAGGTTGCTGGGCGGTACCGGCAGTTTTGAAAAACTTTTGTATGGTTTTGCGGCTTTCCTGTCACCTTTGTGGCTGGCAGCGGTTGTGTTTAGTGCACTTCCTTATTTCAGCTGCCTGATCCCTGCACTGGTTTGCTATGGATTTATCCTGAGTGTAATTGCCTGCCGGGCTGCCCAGCAGGTGTCTGTTAGCAAAGCCCTGATTGCCAGCCTGTTTGCAGCTTTATCGGTTTTACTTTTTTGCACGATTACCTATATAATGACAGCCATCCTTATGGGTTAATACCCTATACATGACATCAAAAACATAAAAAAATGAGGCCAAAAGCCTCATTTTTTTAAAACGCTGCCCTGTGAGCGAATGACCGGATTTGGACATCCACTCACAGGACCGGTCAATCTTGGTCTAATAGTTGAAAGAGGACCAGAAAGCTGCCAGTCCGCCAAATATCACAAAGATGACGATTGCGCTGAGTATGATAAATGTCAGGCATCCGCCGATGCCGACAATAGCCACTTTGCCCCAATCTCCATCCCCACCTTTCTCCAGCATGTGTTTTTTGGCTTGCAGGCCGGAAATGATTGGCACAATAATTCCGATCGGCACAAAGATGCACCCGGCAAAACCTACCGTGGCTGTGGTAATGGTGGTGGCAACCGCGATATAAATCCACCACCCAAGCAGCAAGCCAATGCCTAATCCCAGGCGCCCGGTGTAAACATGGCCTATCCCTAATTGACCAAATAAGCCGAAAACGATCTCCAGGATCATGGCTGTATTGCCAGCAGTTTGTGTTTCTTGCGATGCAGGGATCTGTTCCATTTTTTTCTCCTCCAGAAGTTGTGAATAAGATAGATGGTTTTATTATACAGTTGGAAAATATTCAGCACAACACCTAAAACCATAAGTCGTTCCCAAAAAGGCCAGGGTTTTTTTAGGGTATGCACCATTCCGTTTGATTCCCTCTTGACAACTGGCCCTAAATGATGATATAAACATGCAACTTAACAACTGATAAGCCACAAA
>DNGN01000124.1 GCA_003486225.1 Chloroflexota bacterium | reverse complement strand
ATTTCACTGCCGTCATCACCGGGCAGATCGGACTGGTTCTACTGTTCCTTCAATACCGCCGGCAGCCTCGGGTAGCCTACCTGGTGGGTATGGCAGTTCTTGGATTGCTGCTCCAAACCATCCAACCCTTCGCCCCGCTGATCCCTTTCATCCTGCTCGCCGGCATCCTGCTGGGAGACTGGGTCACCACCAAAAGTTTCCCCAAAAAGGACACCATCGCCGTTGGCCTGGTGGGCCTCGCCCAGCTCCCACTGCTGGCCTACAACTATTGGGTAATATCCAGCGACCCCTTTTGGCAAGTTTTTGCCAGCCAAGCCCTTACCCCCTCACCCCATCTCTTCTACCTTTTCCTGGGATTCTTTTGGTTCTGGCTGCTGCTGCTACCGGGTCTGTTGCGCCCCAAAATATTCTTCACTCCCAAACGGATCGGTCTGCTGGTATGGGTCATTATGGCTTTACTGCTGGCCTATGTGCCCTGGCAAATGCAGCGTCGCATCCTGTTCTATTACACCTTGCCGCTGGCAATCCTCTCCGGTCTCGTGATCCGGGATCAGCTTTCCCCTTGGCTCAGCAACCGATTGCGCTTGAAGAAAGAACACAAGAATATCCTCCTGGTGCCGCTGATTGTCTTGGTGGGATTTACCAACCTGTACATCATCTTCGTCCATACAAATTACCAGCTACCTGCCTTTCAGATGCATTATTACCATCCCGTATCCATCGCCCGAGCAATCTCCTGGCTGGAGCAGCACACCGACCCCGATGCTGTCTTGCTCAGCACTCCGGATACTGCCCTCCTGGCTGCCGTACAAGGTGGCCAAATGGTATTTGTCGCCCACCCCGATGAAACTGTCCACTACTCGAAGCGGGTCTCGCAGGTGAAAGATTTCTTCAACAACCAGATCAGTCTTTCTGAAATGGAGCCCGCCAACCTGGAATGGGTCTTCTACGGTCCCTACGAACAAGCTCTCGGGCCAGACTTCCAGCCACCGCCCAATCTCCGGCTTGCCTACCAACAGGATGGCATCACCATCTATGCAATTTCTGGAGCGCCATAAATGAAAAACGCTTTGGCACTACTTTGTTTGGTTTCAGTTCTTATACTAGCCGTGATCTTTTCCCATCCAGTCCAGGCACAGGACACCTCGGTCACCGCCTTATCGCTGTCGATCGAGGGTCCGCTGACCCCTGCCCTGGCAGAATACCTGGAGCGCGGTCTCAGCGCCGCCTTGCAGGAAGATGCCGAACTGGTCATCCTGCAGCTCAACACCCCTGGCGGTGCGGTGGAACTGATGACCCGCATGGTCGAAGCTATCCGCAGCAGCCCGGTGCCGGTGGTCGTCTATGTAGCACCGCGCGGCGCGATCGCCGGCAGCGCCGGCACCGTCATCACCCTGGCCGGGCACCTGAGCGCCATGGCCCCGGAGACCGCGATCGGCGCCGCCAGCCCAGTGGGCTCCTCTGGAGAAGACATCGGCGAGACCATGGAAGCCAAGGTCAAAGAGATCCTCAAAGCCCAGATCCGCTCGCTGACCGAGGGACGGCTGTCGCCTGAGGCAATCGCCCTGGCGGAAGATACCGTAGAAAAAGCCACTGCCGTTTCCGCTGGCGAAGCACTGCAGATCGGCCTGATCGGCTTCATTGCAGAAGATATCCCGGACCTGCTGCGCCAGATCGACGGGCAGACAGTTATCACCGCAGACGGAGAGCGCACGCTCTCGACCGCGTACGTGCAGGTGGAAGAGTTCTCCCTGACCCTGATCGAAGAGCTGCTCACCATGCTGACCAACCCCAATATCGTTTTCCTGCTGCTGACCATTGGGGTGCAGGCCATCCTGATCGAGATCAGCAGCCCCGGTGGATGGGTGGCCGGTTTTCTGGGAGTCATCAGCTTATCTCTGGCTGCCTACGGGCTGGGAATTTTACCGGTCAATTGGTTCGGGCTGATCTTTATCGGTACGGCATTTGTGCTGTTCTTCCTGGAGGTCAAAGCGCCCACACACGGCGCGCTAAGCGCCGCCGGAGTGGCTTCGTTTATTGCCGGAGCGCTGCTGTTGTTCAACTCATCCAATACCCCCTCCTTTTTCCGGGTCAGTGTGCCGCTGGTGGTGGTGATGGGTGTGCTGACTGCGGGAGTCTTCTTCCTGGCTGTCCGGCTTGCCATCCGGGCACAGCGCATACCCGCCCGGATGGGGATGTCTTCCATGGTCGGTCGCACCGGCCGGGTGCGCGCCCCGATCAGCAGGCACCAGCCCGGCAAGGTACACCTGGCCAGTGAATTGTGGACCGCCGAACTCACCGAAGACAGCCCGCCAGTTGAAGAGGGAGACGAGGTCGAGGTTACTGCTGTGAACGGCCTGCGCCTGACTGTCCGAAAGAAGACGCAAGCATAGTCCCGCTAAAGGTTCGCTTGAATCAAAAAAGACCGCAGCTGCGGTCTTTTTTCTATGCAGTTTCTGGTTTTAGATCCCTGCAGCAGATGCCAGGTTGCTGGAGCGCGCCACAAAACTGCGCTGAATCTCAACGCGCATCTCTTCTGACTCATTCAGCAGATCTTCGAAGGCACGTTTATCCAAAGAGATAACCTCCACTGGAAATTCTGCCGAAGAGCGCACCTGGGCCTGGCGGGTACCGCCTTTTAATAAGCCCATTTCGCCAAAATACTGCCCGGGGACCAAACGATCCACCAGCACCGGGCGCGCATCGGGCCGGTCCAGGTACACATTCGCCCGACCTTTGGTAAGGATGTAGAAGCGGTCTGCCAGTTCCCCTTGCTGGATGATCACCTCACCCCTGCCGTAGGTTTCCGACTTCAGCAGGCGGGTGGCTTTCATCAGGATCTCATGGCTCAGCGTGGGCATGGCTTTGGCCAGGTATTCGTTGACAATCTCTCCATCCGAGATGATCACCGTGCGCGAGGCGCGTTCCGCTAGGTCATCATCATGGGTAACCATCAAGATGGTTTTGCCGTCATCCACCAGGCGCTGGAAGAGTTCAAAGATCTGGTTGGCGGTCTTGGAATCCAGGTTGCCGGTCGGCTCGTCGGTGGCGATAATTGGCGGATCGTTGGCCAGGGCGCGGGCGATCGCCGCCCGCTGCTGCTGCCCACCAGACAAACGGCTGGGGGTCTTATGAGCATGCTCGGCAATCCCGACCATATCCAACAGCTGCAGGGCGCGCTGGCGCCGCTCTCCTGGCGAGAACATATTGCTGAAGTCCATCGGCAGCATGACATTCTGCAGCACTGTCAGGGTTGGCAGCAGCTGGAAGAACTGGAACACCACACCCATGTGCTGTCCGCGCCAGCGGGCCATTTGGCCTTCGCTCAGGTCGCCGATCGAGACCCCGCCCATGATGATCTCGCCTTCCGTCGGGCGGTCGATCCCGGTCAGCATATTGATCAGGGTCGTCTTGCCGCTGCCGGATTTACCGATCACGGAGACGAACTCACCAGCATGGATCCGCAGGTCAATTCCCTTGAGCGCCGGGAAATCCCCGGCATCTGTTTTATACACTTTGTGCAGTTTTTTCAGATCAATCAGGGCCTGGCCGTTCTTCAGCGGCTGGATCCTTTCATTGATCGCATTGTTCTTATTTCCAAACATAGTCAACCTCAAATTCATTCAATATCGGGGATAAATTTACCCCGGATTATTCGTAGTCCAATACTTCGCGCACTGTCAGCCGGACAGCATTGCGGGCCGGTGTCAGGCTGGATAAAGCGCCAATCACCACGATGATTGCCAGCCAGATGAACAGCCCGGCGAAGGAATAGCTGAAGGTCAGCTGGGTCTTGAGCACGGCATCCATCACAGCTCCCGCCAGCGCTGCCGCCGTGGGGCCAGAAACCACACCCACCAGCAGCCAGCTCAACACGGCAATCATCACCCCTTCCAGCACCACCACCTGACGGATGGCGCTATTTGAAGCGCCTACCGAACGCAGCACACCGATCTCACGCGTGCGCTCCATCACGTTGATTCCCATCGTCCCGGCCAGGCTCAACCCGCCGACAACTGCCAGCAGACCAGCCATCAAGACCAGCACCATCAGGATGATTGAGAAGGGTTCAGAGAGATAGTCGGAGAGATCGCTCTGCAGCTGAGCGCTGCCATCGGCAAAGCCGAGCACGCCGAAAGAGGCTTCCAGTCCACGGCCAACAGCCGCCTGGGTCTCGGCATCCCCAATCTCATCCAGGCTGGTGCGCACCCGCACCACGCTGACCGGATCTGCCAGACCACTAATGACAGAAAAGGCAGCCGCATTCATATAGACCCGCGGTCCAACCAGGTGCTTGGAAGCAATCCCGACCACCTCAAAGGTATGGTCCTGCCCCATAACACGCAGGGTGATCTGGCTGCCGACTTCGATGCCGCCTTCCTGCTGGGCCAGATCCTGGTTAATCACCACACCGCTTTCATCGGCCGGGTTCAGCCAGCGGCCAGAGAGCAGTTCAGGGTCGATGGTGCGCGTCTCAGCTGGTAAGCCGATCAGCTCCACTTCCTGGCCTTCGCTCTCATCACTGCGGATAAAGATCCCGCCGGCCTCTGCCCATCCTTCGGCATACACTACCCCGGGAATATTCAGGGCCGCGGCCTGCACCTCATTCAAGGTAGCCTGCTCGTCACTGATCTCTATTGAAGCATCAAATTGAGCATAGCGGGTAAACTCCCCAATCTGGGCATTCAGCGAAGCACGTGTGCTGAAAGCTGCCACAAAGGTCGCCCCAGCCAAGATCAAGGTGATCAGGGTGATCGCCAGGCGCGGCACGTTGCGGAAGGTATTCAGCACCGAGAGTACACTGGCCGGGCTGAGGAATTTCAGCCGCGCCAAGACACGCTCCAGCCAGGGCTTTTGGTCTTCGTTGACCAATCCCTG
>DNGN01000275.1 GCA_003486225.1 Chloroflexota bacterium | reverse complement strand
AGCGAATTCCTGGCCAATATGAGTCATGAACTGCGAACTCCGCTTAACTCGATTATTGGCTTTTCCAGGGTGATCCTCAAGGGCATTGATGGGCCCATCAATGAGATTCAGCAACAAGATCTCGAAGCAATCCATCACTCTGGTCAGCACCTCCTCGATATGATCAACAACATCCTTGACCTGTCCAAGATTGAAGCAGGCAAGATGGAACTGAACATCGAAGAAATCCAGTTGAAAGATGTGCTAGAAAGCGTGATTTCAACTGCCCGAGGGTTGATCAAAGAAAAACCGATCAAACTTCTTACAGAGATCCCTGAAAGCGTGCCAATCGTGAACGCCGACCGCACGCGGGTCCGACAGATATTACTCAACTTGCTCCAAAATGCCGCAAAATTCACAGATGAAGGCACCATTTCAGTAATTATCCAACCCATACCCGAAAAGAACGTGGTGAAAATTGGCGTCACGGATACAGGTATTGGGATCGCTGAAGAGGATCAGGAGAAGCTATTTGAACGCTTTTCCCAGGTGGATTCTTCCCTCACCCGCAAGGTGGGAGGTTCAGGCTTGGGCTTATCCATTACCAAACTGCTGGTTGAGATGCAGGGGGGTATCATTGATCTTGATAGCCATGTGGGCAAAGGATCGCATTTTTGGTTTACGATTCCCATGGCCCAGGTTGAAATTCCGGAGAAGACCTCTGATGAGGGCCAAGAAGAGATCATGCCAGATGCCAAAATTATCGTCTCGATTGATGATGACAATCAGGTAATTGATCTTTACAAACGTTACTTGCGGTCTCATGGATACCAGGTCATCGCCATCACAGAACCTCAGAATGTGCTCCCACGCCTGAAGGAGATCAAACCATATGCCATCACTCTCGATATCATGATGCCGCATAAAGATGGCTGGCAGGTGATCCAAGAAATCAAAAAAAATCCCGACACAGCGGACATTCCAGTGATCATCTGCAGCATCGTAGAAGAAAGAGACCGGGCCTACCAGCTAGGTGCTGTCGATTATCTGGTAAAGCCAATTTTGGAAGATGAGCTTGTTGAGGCAGTCAACCGCTTGCAGCTCCCTCCAGAAAATGAAACCAACGAAATTCTAGTGATTGATGATGATCCCAATGTGTTCCAATTGATTGAGATTGCACTTCAGAATCAGTCTGGATATACCTTATCATATGCCAATGGAGGCTTTGAGGGCTTGGAAAAACTCAAGGATTCCAAACCAGATGGCGTAATCCTAGATTTGATGATGCCTGATTTGGATGGCTTCTCAATTCTGGAAACCATGCAGGGAGACCCACAGCTAAGAAGTTTACCGGTCATAATATTAACTGCAGCTGATCTAACCGCTGAAGACCGTGCCAGGCTGGAACAAAACAAGCGGGAAATTTTGATGAAGGACAATTTCAGAAGCAAGCAATTGATAAATTTCCTTGAAAACGCTCTAAAACAATTAACCGAAATTGAAGAAAGGTAATGAACTGCTGATGTCCTCTCATTTCGTAGTTGAATGCATTGATTGCGGACATAAAACCCCTTACACCGCTACTTCTGTTGCCTGCCCCAAGTGTGGTGGGGAATGGAGAGAAACACTTTATGATTTTGAGACCCTCAAAAAGACATTTCTCTCCCTGATCAAAAACCGGCCGTTTGGCTTATGGCGCTATAAAGAACTTTTACCAGTCCGAACTCCTAACCCAGAGCTTACCCTCGGAGAAGGTGGAACGCCTTTAATTCGTGCGGCAAATCTTGGTATGATGCTTGGCTGCCCGAATATTTACATTAAAGACGAACGACAGGGACCCACAACATCCTTCAAGGATCGCCAGGCTGCTGTCACCATCGCTGCGCTCAAGGAAGCCGGGGTAACAGAAGCTGTCATTGCATCCACAGGAAATGTGGCCATCTCCTACTCAGCCTATGCCGCCAGAGCCGGCATTAAATTATGGGCTTTCATTACCAGTTTAGTTCCCCCGGTAAAGATGAGGGAAGTAGCCCTCTACGGTACCCAGGTTGTTAAGGTGACTGGGAATTACGATCAAGCCAAACAAGTGGCAGCCCAATTCGCTCACCAACGTGCCTTGTATGTTGACAAAGGTGTGCGGTCAATAACGACTGTCGATTCAATGAAAACCATTGCATTCGAAATCGCTGAGCAGCTGACATCCTACCTTGGCCCTCCAGGGACAATGAACACATCCGGCCAGCCAAATGCGGTTTGGCGGGCACCGGATTGGTATTTCCAATCTGTCAGCGGCGGTCTCGGGCCTGTCGGCGTGCTTAAAGGGTTTGCAGAACTGCAAATCATGGGTTTGGTTGATAAAATCCCTGCCTTTGCCAACCTTCAAGCTGAAGGCTGTGCCCCCATGGTCCATGCTTGGAAAGCGGGTAAAGAGATTGCAGACCCGGTGAAAGTCCCAAGTACACATATCGCAACTCTGGCAACAGGTGATCCCGGTCGCACTTACACCTTCTTGCGAGAACGCATGTTGAAAGCCAATGGAGGAACATTTGAAAGTGTCACCGACGAAGAGGCCTTCAAAGCCATGCACATCCTTGCCAAAATGGAAGGAATTTCTGTAGAGCCGGCCACTGCGGTAGCTTTTGCCGGTTTGATCAAAATGGTGCGCAGCGGTCAGGTCAAACCAACCGACGTTATCGTGGTTAACTGCACAGGCCATACAGTCCCGGTTGAACAAGAAGTCATTGGCGATAATTGGGTAAAAGATTTCGAATTCCCGCTCAAAGGTATCGAAACCCAAATACCTGCCGAGGATGGCTTGCTGGCGGCTCTCAACCGCGTTACTTTCGACCGCTATAAAAGGATTGCCATCGTAGATGATCATCCCCAAGTTCGCCAGCTGGTTCGGCGCATCCTGCAAGCCCAGGGAGAATATGCCCTATTTGAAGCTGAGGATGGTAAATCTGCTCTTACGCTGATTAAAGCAGAGAAACCAGACCTGGTCATCCTCGATCTGATGATGCCCGAGATGGATGGTTTTTCGGTATTGGATGCGCTTCGCAAGGACCCATCCACCGCCACGATACCTGTTATCGTCGTAACTGCGCAGGAACTGACGAACAAAGAGAAAGAACGCCTTCAAGGTCAGATCCAGTCCCTGATGCAAAAAGGCGATTTTATGAGCGAACAACTCTTAGAAGAGGTCCGCGCCCTGACCAAATAAGTAATTGACTTTACTAACCACACCAAGACGAAAAATGGATAAGCCAATTCAGATCATAGAAAAGGAAGAAAAGAGCATCCGGGTCAGAGGGATCAATGCGGCACTGGTTTCCGCGTTTTTTCTGGGATTGGCTCCCATCTTCGGCAAAAAAGCCATCGCCCTGGGTGTTTCGCCTCTGGCTGTGGTTGCGCTCAGGACGATTCTGGCCACTACTTTGCTATTTCTGATGATGTTCATTTTTCAGCGTAAATTTCTATATATCTACCCGGCTGGTTTAATCGGATGCATGCTGGCTGGGGTAATTAATGGGATCGGGTCAATCTTCTTTTACAACGCATTAGGCAAAATTGATGCAGGTTTGGGGCAGATGCTCTATTTACTGTACCCCTTTTTTGTAGCCTTCTGGATGTTCCTTGACCGGCAATCCATCAGCCGTATCACGGTCATCCGTTTGTGCATTGCTATTCCTGCAGTCCTACTATTGGTTCAAACCGGTAAAAACAACACCAGCGAAGTCTGGTTGGGAACCGCGATGATGCTGGCCGCCTCAGCCTTATACGCCTTGCACCTTCCAATAAACCAGCGGGTGCTCTACGATATCCCCGCCCCCACCGTCACCCTTTACACACTATTGGCAATGAGCATCGTTGTAGTCCCTGCGTCCCTGATATTTGGGGAAATCCAAGATTTTTCACAGATATCGGCCGTAGGTGCCTGGTGGCTAATTTTAGCCCTTACCCTGGTTACCTTCCTTTCCAGACTAACTCTTTTTACAGGAGTTAAACATCTGGGAGGCCTCCAGACAGCCCTGCTTGGTCTCAGCGAACTGTTGGTGACCCTCATTCTTTCACAAATTTGGCTGCGAGAATCCCTGGTTTGGACGCAATGGGTTGGAGCAGGGTTGCTGATTTTTAGCATGCTGCTGGTTGGCTTTGAGAAACAAGAGGTGGCCAAAAAGAAAGAAGGCGGCTTTTTAGGCTGGCTTAGTTCCCCGCGTGGCATTTCTGCTGAAGACATCTGGCGCTCAAGAGACCAATAAAATCGGGAATAAATCAAACCTGCGAACCCGATTGGATTTTGGACAAAAAAGAGGTGGGGCATACCCCACCTCTTTTACATCCAGTTAGTTCGTAGGGTCAGCCTCTATTTTCCATCAAATACATACCCGGTTCCCCTCACATTAACAATCCAATCATCCCCGCCATCGAATTGGGACAATTTACGCCGAAGGCGGCTGACCAATGGCCGCATGATCTCAGGTGCTTCCCAATCCGTAGTTTGGTAGCCCTGCACCAAAAAAACCAGATCTTTATGTGAGAGAACCCTGCCCCTGTTCTCCAGCAGCACCTGCATGAGCTTACCCTCGGTTGGTGTCAGCTGGATTTTATCATCCTCAATGGTCCAGATTTCTCGCCGCTCGAGATCGATCTTAACGTTCTTTCCCAAAACCATCGCAGTCCGAGAAATTTCTACAGGGGTTCCGGTTCCCTCCGATTCCCTCAATTCCTGGATCGAAGCCTCCATTTGAGCCAATATTAACTGCTTCCGTTCGGAATCTTGCCGCTCAGAGATGCCTTTTTTCACACTGGCGATCAATTCCTCTGGTTTTGCCGGCTTTAGAATGTAATCATGTGCTCCTTGCCGTAGGGCTTGAATGGCGGATTCCAAGGATCCATGTGCAGTGAGCATAATTACCTTGCATGTTGGTGCATTGTTTGTGGCAAAATCCAGGACTTCAAGGCCATCCATACCCTGCATCTTCAAGTCAAGCAGCATGAGATCATATTGGCCATTTTCCAGGGCCTTAACGGCAGATTTTCCATCCCCTACGGACTCAACATCGTATCCTTCGAGTCTTAAAATTTCTTCCAGCGATTTCCTGGTATTTCGCTCATCATCGACAATAAGAATTTTACCTTTCATTGTGAAACCTCCAATGGAATCATTACTCTAAAACAGGCTCCCTTCTTTTTATTCTGAACCAGTTCGAGGCTGCCACCATGGGCGGTAAGGATACCGAAACTGACTGATAATCCTAAACCAGTGCCATCTTCATTCAAACTGACGAACGGTTCAAAAATTGTATCTTGGATCTCTGATGCCACCCCCGGTCCCGTGTCTTGAAATTCAACCCATAAGTGCGATCCGTTTACTTTTGCGGAAATCGACAGCTTTCCGCCTTCCTGCATGACTTCCATCGCATTCAGCACAAGATTGAAAAAGACTTGCTGGATCTGGTTACTGACTACACGCAATTCGGGTAAATTTGCTTCATAGTCCTGAATGACTTCAACCCCTTGGGTGGAAAGTTGTTTTTCTAGCAGAGCCAGCACTTTGTCAATCAGATCAACAATATTGGTTTTTTGTTTCTGCAGAGCCCCTGGCCGGTAAAAGTCCAACATACGCTGGACAGTNNTGGATTAATGCCCGCTGAGATTGTTCAACCTGGCGCACGTATTCTCGTAATTCACCATACAGATGCGAGTTCTCCAGCGCTACATCCGCTTGTCTGGCCAACAGTCCAAACATCTCCACATCAACCAATTGATATCCCGGTTCCAACTTATTTCTGGCAGCAGTGAACACCAGTGCCCCATCCCCCCTTTCGACAGGTACACAAATCAGTCCAGAAAATCCATACTCATCCAGTAAGGCTTTAAATTCAGCATCTCCTGGTCCCTCACGGTTAATCCAGATCGGGACTTTCCAATGGTCTGCTCTGCCAATGATTCCTGCTTTGGCTCTGGCATGTTCTTCTGGCAAGGCTTTTCCATCCGAACCCAGAAGTGCAATAAAGCTTTCTCCCGCTTCTCGTTGGTAGATCGCCGCATGATCAGAACGCAAATGGCTTTTTATAGCCCGCAGGATCAGCTCGATTAAAACTTCTGTGCGGGTCTCCGAAAACAGATTCTCCGCAATGGTCAAAAGGGGGCGAATGGTTCGAAGCCTGGCAACCTCTTGTTTTTGCCAGCGTTCATGCAAGGCCTCCTGGACAGCTTTCACCAGGGCATTCCCCTCCTCAAAAGGCTTTAAGATCAAGCCATCTGCCCCCTGGCGCAGGGCGCGAATAGCCGTCTCGATCGTGCCGAACCCTGTCATAATCACGACCGCAATATCCGGCTGCATTTGGCGGGTCCTTTCGATAACTTTAAAACCATCCATGCCGGGCATGCGTATGTCCACCAGCAGGAGATCAAACTGCTGCTCGTGTAAAATCTCCAGCCCTTTCTCAGGCTCTACTACACCATCCACCTGATAGTTTGCCCTCTCAAGCAAACGCTGGCAAAGCCTGAGTATCCCGGGTTCATCATCAATAATAAAAATTTTGGCATCTGCCATATTAGTCCTCAAGCTCAATCCGGCTTTCTGCGGGCAGCCAAATGGTAAACACAGATCCCTCTTTTACCCTGGATTTCACTTCAATATACCCTCCATGCTCGGAGATAATTGAATAGCTAACAGAAAGACCCAGGCCTGTACCTTCTCCACTGGGTTTTGTGGTAAAGAAAGGTTCAAAGATCTTTTCCAGATTCTCCTCATCGATCCCGACACCAGTATCCTCGACCCGGATCCCAAGCCAGGATTGGTTCTCGCGGTTTTCCAACAGGGATCGAACAACCAGTTCACCTCCATCCGGCATCGCTTGTATCGAATTATGTACCAGATTTAAAATTACCTGCTGGATTTGGTTACGGTCTGCCCGTATTAGCGGAATGTCTTCCCATAGCTCCATACGGACTTTGATATTACTGGTTTGGGCAAGGTGGTGGGTTAATTGAAGCACCATGGTAATCATTTCATTCAGGTCTGTATCCACCCGCAAGATCTCTGATTGCCTGGAGAAATCTAACAGCCTACGGACCACTTCGCGTGAGCGCTGGGCTTCGCTTAGCACCAGAGACATATCTTCATGTTCAGGAGATTCCTCTTCTAGCGATTCAAGGATCAGCTCTGTAAAACCGGTCACAGTGGTCAGAGGGTTGTTCAGTTCGTGTGCAACTGCTGCCGCCATTTCCCCAACAGCCGCCAGTTTGGCCGACCGCACCAGGCGTTCTTCCGCCAAGCGCTGAGCATTCATCCTTTCTTCAAGTTCCTGGTACAGCCTCGCATTGCGGATAAAGATGGCTAATTGTGGTGCAAGCAAGTCCAGGGTGTAGATATCTTCCTTAGAAAATGCCCTTGTAGGACGGTCGTCCTGTACAACCAGGGTACCAATCACTTCTCCCATCAGCTTCAGGGGTACTCCCGCAACCGTGGAGAAGGGTGCTCTAAAGACACTATCACCTCTTCCCTCCCACGCATTAAAATCCGCTATCGCCAACGGTTCGCCGGTGGCCGCAACGCGGCCTGTTACCCCTGACATAAAGGGGAAGCGGTAACCGGTATAATCTTGCCACGGATTTTCCGAAACCAAAACCTGCACGACCTCCCCTGTCTCATCCACGATGCCCAGCTCGGCTCCATGGGCATCTACCAAAGTGCGCACACGGTTAACAACTCGTTTTAATAAAATTTCCAGATCCAGGTTGGTCCCAATATCCAGGGCGGTCGCCCGCACAGCTTCCAGCTGCCGGACATTGCCCTGAAGTTGCTCGTACTGGCGCGTGTTGGTCAGCACGCTCGAAAGGATCCCAGCAATCGCTTCCAGCACGACCAGGTCATTGGTATCCACCAGATCTTTTTTCTGGTATTCAACACTCACCACGCCAAATACCTGGCCACCATCTCGCAATGGCACCCAGATGCCAGAACCCGGTGACCAGCCTGGAATGGGTACATACGAAGCAGTTTCCCCCGCATCTAGCAAAATGACGCTCTCCCCATATCGTATGACCTCTCCGGGAATGCCTAAATTTTTCGCAAAGCGAAATCCCATTGGCACATCGGCTACATGGCTGCCAGCCACACCTTCGGCAACCAGTTCTTCAAGTTCCTGATCCAGCAGCATCACCAGGATCATTTCATAGTCAAATTTTTGAGCCATCAGGTGAGCGGTGTACTCTGCAATAGATTTATCGCCGGCCAGACCTAATATTTCTTGAACAATTTCATTCACCCGCAGCATGTCATTGGCCCGTCGCCGCATCTCAGTATTCAAACGGATGCTGACCACAATACTGGCCATTTGGCTGGCTACCACAGTGATGAACTTCTCATCCTGGTCGGAAAATGCCCCAATCTGATAGCTTTCCAATGAGACAACCCCCACTGCCTTCCCTCGGAAATTCATTGGGACAACCATTTTGGCTGCCACATCTTTGCCTGCAGACACATAACGAGACAGCTTGGCGACCTCACCGATGCGCAGTACCTGCCCAATCTCCATCACGCTTCTTTCAAAGGATAATCCCCGCTCTATCCGGGTTGCAGTCGGTTTTCCATTCGATTCGGAATATTCAATGAATACATCCGAGGGTGCATCATAGATCAATACTTTTATGGAGTTTGCCCCAAAAGCTCTTTCCAGCAATTGTTCTCCCCGCACAATCACTTCGCTCAACTCCATGCCAGAAGAAGCCAGGGACGCCAAATCGTTCAATAAAGCAAAACGTTGTAAATAATACGTTGCATCAACATTCAGGATGCTTTTTTCCACGGAAGGTGCTATGTGGCCACCCAAGGCCTTAATTAACGCGATCTCATTTTCTGAGAATCCATCCTCCCGACCAAAAATTATTAACCCGATCACCCTTTGCCCTAATGATACCGGTGCGGCCACCCAATTGATCTCAGGCAGGATATCCTCACCTACATCTAATCGAACCGGTTTTTTATGCTCACACTGATACAACTGGTGTTTTAAAATCAAGGATCCTAATTCAGAAGCTGGGTCGATCGAAAAACTGGCTGAAATCACTTCGTCTGGTAAATTCAAAGCAGCATTGACTGTAAATTCATCTCCTGAACGGACAGCCAGTAATGCATAATCACAGGTGGCAACCTCTACAATCGTTTCCAAGATCCGCTGCAGGTTGTCCGTGAGCTCCATCATGTCACCAAAGGTTTGGTTGCTATGGGCNNGAGAAAAAAGCTTTATCGCTTCCCTTCAAATGGTTGCCTCCCACCAATAAAATACCCAGGGGGGTAGAGGCTGGAATGGCGTAAAGACGCTCCACTCCCAGTTGTTTCTGTCCGTCGCGCACAGAACGGTAGCGTGAGCGCTGCTGGTTGGCGACATCATCCAACCAGGCTGTGATTTTTTCGTTACTTAGGAACTCGGTTAAATTTGTGAACTGAACTTTCCTCAATCCAGAAGAAAAATCCCGGTACCAGCGATCACGCCCGCGATACAGAAAGACTCCCCACTCTGCCCCAGTATACCGGCAGGCATGCCTAAGCTGCTCAATTAATGTCTCTCGCATTGCTTTCAAATTGCGCCTCCGCAACTACCTGAATTATAGATGAAAATTCAGACTTTGACTGATCAAACACCGCCCGAAAACGATCATCCCCACCATCCGGGCTACGCATGGCGAAGTTTTAAACAGATGTGAAGAACATGTTATACTCTATCAAAACAGTACTTTTGTGCACAATATCACAGAAGGAGATCGAATTCAATGAACATCGGAATACCAAAAGAGAGCAGGCCTTCAGAGTACCGGGTCGGATTATCCCCTTCCGCGATCCAACGGCTCACAAACCGGGGCCATATTTGCTACATCGAACATGATGCCGGAAAATTTGCCGGCTTTAACGACCTGGATTACGAAAATGCAGGAGCTAAGATCGTTTATTCTGCACACGAAGCCTTTGCCAGGGCAGATTTTATTATCAAAGTTGCCCGGCCCCAGGAAGAAGAGTTAGAGCTGATACGACCAGGCAGCATACTGAGTGGTTGGCTGCACCTTCCAGCAGCCAGCCAATCTAAAATTGACTATCTGTTAGAGAATCAGATCACCACCGTTGCATACGAACAAATCCAGCGATCAGATGGAACTCGCCCTGTCCTTCAGATGATGAGCCAAATTGGGGGTAAAATCCTTCCTCAAATCGCTGCCCAACTTTTACAGAACAATAACGGCGGCAAGGGAATTTTACTGGGAGGAATTGCAGGCATTCCACCCGCAGAGGTTGTGATAATCGGAGCTGGTGTGTTAGGCCAGTCAGCGGTCCAGTCCTTTTCAGGTTTGGGAGCCCACATAACGGTTTTGGATATTTCCATCGAAGCACTCCAAACCATCCTGGAAAAATTTCCCAACGTGGTTACCATGAATGCAACCAAAGCCAATATTAAACGAACCTGTAAGTATGCAGATGTTTTGGTTACCGCTGCCGCCATTCCGGGCAAACTCGCACCAATCCTGATCACGCGAGAAAATCTCATGACAATGAAACCCCGATCGATCATTATGGACCCCAGTATTGACCAGGGAGGCTGCCTTGAAACCTCCAGGCCCACGACACACGACAACCCGACCTATGTTGAAGAAGGGGTCATCCATTATTGTGTGCCNNCGTCTTGCCACAACCTTCAATCAGGATTAGCCAGCTATGCAATGGATCAGCAAATACACATCACGTGTTGTAACCGCCCATGAGGCTGTAAAAAATATAAAAAGCAATCAGCGCTTGTTTCTCACAGGGAATGTCTCCGTTCCACACAAACTTCTTGAAGCGTTGGTGGAATATGCACCCAACATCACCAATGTTGAAATCGTTCAGGCACTTACGGTTGGGACGCAAGATTATGCTTCACCAGAGATGACCGGCCATCTAAGAATCAACACCATTTTCGTCAGCGAGAATGTCCGGGCAGCAGTCCAGGCAGGTCGGGCAGATTTCACCCCAGTGTTGCTTTCCGAATTTCCATTACTCTTCAAAAAGAACCACTTACCGCTTGATGTCGCCCTCATCCACGTCTCACCGCCAGACGAACATGGTTTCTGCAGTTTGGGGGTTGAGGTTGGTCTTACCAAGAGTGCGGCTGAATCCGCAGACTTGGTAATTGCTGAGGTGAACCAGAAAATGCCCAGGACTCTGGGAGATTCATTTATTCACGTTAGCAAATTAGATTTTATGGTGCCAGTGGATTATGAGCTTCCAGACCTGACCATGAGCAAAGGTGGCCCCAACAAAACAACCCAGAAGATTGCCGAATATTGTGCTGAACTGATCCCAGACCAGGCCACCATGCAGATGGGGATCGGCGGCATCCCAGATGCCGTGCTCAAACACCTCTACCACAAAAAAGACCTTGGGATCCATACAGAGCTGTTCTCGGATGGTGTTATCGACCTGGTCGAGGCAGGTGTGATTACCAGTTCGAAAAAAACGCTTCATCCCGGAAAAATTATCGCAGGGTTCCTGCTTGGGTCTAAGCGCCTTTACAAATGGGTTAATGACAATCCTTTGATTGAGCTTCACCCCACCGAATATGTCAACGATCCCTTCATTATCTCTCAGAATGACCGCATGGTTGCCATCAATTCAGCGATCGAGATAGACCTGACTGGACAGGTCTGTGCAGACAGCATCGGCCCCAAGAT
>DNGN01000226.1 GCA_003486225.1 Chloroflexota bacterium | reverse complement strand
AAATGGAAATTAACCTTCGATCCCTGCTTGACCATGATTTTGAGATGTGGCATAATCTACATACTTATCAAAAAAACAAAAACCAAAAAACTTTGATGGAAACGAGTAAGCCTGATTTGGGAAGAAAAGCGATCTTGGGATAGTGGGAGCCAGGACTGACCTGCGGGCTGAAAATCCTTCCGGAGTGCGAGCTGAAAAATCGGGCTAGCCCGTTTGAGTAGGGGAGCCGGGGTACGTCTCCCGTTATCAAGAACGCAGGATATGTCGGATTGCCGGCCGTTCCTGAAAGAGTGTTTGTTGCAGTAGAATGCTGCGACAAGAAGCGGGGTGGTACCGCGAGCGACAGCAAACTGATCCTCGTCCCGGTGTGGGATGAGGATTTTAATTTAATTTGTATTATAAATTTTTAGGAGGCAGAATGTTTAACCCTGTATCGTCAAAATTGGATGTCAATCAAATGGAATTGGCTATCCTCAAGTTTTGGAAAGAGCAGACGATTTTTGAACGCACTTCCGAACTGCGCAAAGGTGGACCAGAATTTGTGTTTTATGAAGGACCTCCTACCGCAAATGGTATGCCCGGTGTTCACCATGGGTTAGCCCGGGCATTCAAGGATCTTTTCCCGCGCTACCGCATGATGCGCGGGGACCATGTGATCCGCAGAGGTGGATGGGACACCCATGGCTTGCCGGTAGAGATCGAGGTTGAGAAAAAACTAGGCTTTACTAACAAGCAGCAAATTGAAGCCTACGGCATCGACAAATTTAATGAGCTCTGCCGCCAATCTGCCTTTGAATATATTCAAGAATGGGAGCGTTTCACAGACCGGCTTGGATTTTGGGTCGATTTTGATACGGCCTACATTACCTATAAAAATGAGTATATCGAATCAGTCTGGAATATCCTTAAATCTTTTTGGGAAAAGGATCTGCTTTACCAGGGATACAAAGTCGTGCCGTACTGCCCGCGCTGCGGGACACCGCTATCTGACCATGAGGTTGCCCAGGGATATGCAGATGCAGAAGACCCCTCAATCTATGTGCGCTTCCCCCTGATGGATGAGCCGGGAACTTCGCTCCTGGTNNACTCCCTGGACGCTCCCCGGAAATGTGGCTGTGGCTGCCCATCCGGATGAAGAATATGTCAAGATTGAACGCCAGAGTGAGGAGAACGGCAAGGAAAGGCTGATACTGGGCAAAGCTTTGCTGGAGAAAATCTTTGGGGATGAAGAAGTCGAGGTTTTGGAGACTTTCAAAGGCAAAAAATTAAAAGGGCTGCGTTATAAGCCGCTGTTTACTTTTTTGCCTGTTGACAAACCGGCTTACTATATCGTGCTGCAGGATTATGTCACCATGGATGATGGTACCGGGTTGGTGCATACCGCCCCGGCGTTTGGCGGTGAAGATATGAACGCGGCCTTGGATTTTGACCTGCCTGTGCTGATGACAGTTAAGGATGATGGTACATTTATCCAGGAAGTCCGTCCTTGGAGTGGCAAGTTTGTCAAGGATGCTGATCCGGAGATCATCCAGGACCTGGAAAACCGCGGCCTGCTTTTACGGGCCGGCACCTATGTTCACACTTACCCATTCTGCTGGCGGTGTGATACGCCCTTGCTGTATTATGCGCGCGGCACCTGGTTTATCCGCACCTCAAGGCACAAGGATCGTTTGATTGCCCATAACCAGGAAGTTAATTGGGTGCCCGAGCATATCAAAGATGGTCGCTTTGGAAACTGGCTGGAAAACAATATCGACTGGTCTTTAGGGAGAGAACGGTATTGGGGCACACCTCTGCCAGTTTGGGAGTGTCAGAGCTGCCATCATCAGGTGTGTGTGGGATCCGTGGCCGAACTTTCGGACCTATCCGGTGAAGACCAGAGCGAACTGGATCTTCACCGCCCGCATGTGGATAAAGTGGTATTGACCTGCCCTGAGTGCCAGGGCAAAATGCAGCGAGTGCTGGAATTGATCGATGTCTGGTTTGATTCTGGGGCGATGCCTTATGCTCAATGGCATTATCCCTTCGAGAACCAGGAAATTTTTGAGAAGCAATTTCCAGCGGATTATATTTGTGAGGCAGTGGACCAGACTCGCGGCTGGTTTTATTCGCTGCATGCGATCGCCAGCTTGCACATGGATTCCTTATGCTTCAAAAATGTGATCTGTTTGGGTCATGTTCTGGCAGAGGATGGGCTTAAGATGTCCAAGTCCCGCGGTACAGCTGTGGGACCATGGGAAGTATTTGACAACCATGGCGCAGATGCTTTCCGCTGGTACCTGTACACTGCCAGCCCACCGGGTAATACCCGCCGCTTCTCCCAACAGTTGGTAGAAGATGTTGTCAAAAATTTCACCCTTACCTTGTGGAATGTTTATTCTTTCTTCGTGACCTATGCGAACCTGGATGGCTGGGAACCAGAAGCTTCTGCTGAGGTTGAGTTCAATTCGCTCGATTTGTGGCTGAGATCCTCCTTGCATGCTTTGGTGCGGGATGTGACAAAGGCGATGGACGCGTATGATGTCCCGGGATGCACACGACCGATTGAAGAATTCGTCAATACCTTGTCGAAGTGGTATTTGCGCCGTTCTCGCCGCCGTTTCTGGAAATCAGAGTCTGACTCTGATAAGCGATCGGCCTACCAAACACTTTACACCGCATTGGTAACAGTTACCAAGATGCTTTCTCCGGCTATGCCGTTCTTGGCCGAAGAGTTGTATCAAAATCTTGTTCGCTCGGTGGATCAATTTGCACCCGAGTCAGTTTCTTTGGCAGAATGGCCAAAGTATGAGGAATCCTTCATTGATGAAGACCTGAACCGTGATATGGCTGTAGTTACCAAGCTGGTTTCGCTCGGTCATTCTGCACGCCAGAGAGCTAACCGCAAAGTTCGTCAACCACTGGCCGAAGCCGCGTTTTCTTTAGGAAGCGCAGTCGAGGGGAAAGCTGTCACAGCCTTTGCTGACTTGATCCAGGACGAACTGAACGTCAAGACCGTGCGCCTGCTGGATGCGAGTGAAGAAGCTGTCTCGCATGAAGTCAAACCCTTGCCCAAGCAGCTGGGGCAGAAATATGGCAACAAATTCCCGGCCATTCGGAAGGCCATCCTGGAGATGAACGTCGAAGAAGTGGCGCATGCGCTCCTGGCCGGGCAGTCGATCAAGGTCAAGGCTGACGGACAGGAATATGATATTCAGCCGGACGAGGTGGAGGTCAAGGCGCAGGCTAAGGAGGGCTTCGCTGTAGCTGAAGATGGCGCCTATGTGGCAGCTTTGGTCACCGACTTGACGCCTGAACTGGTGGCGGAAGGTCTGGCGCGCGAATTTGTGCGTCACATCCAGGATTTGCGCAAGAGTGCCGAAATGGATGTGGCTGATCGTATAGAGTTGTTCGTCGAAGCCTCG
>DNGN01000009.1 GCA_003486225.1 Chloroflexota bacterium | reverse complement strand
TTTTGCTGCTCGGAGGTTTGTCCTTCCGGGTAGATCGGTACCAGCACTTTGCTGCCATCGGTGAGGGCTGCTGCCAAGTTGATTGATTCGGTGAATGCCTCTGGCAAAAAACCGCCTGCTGCCTGGATGGCGTCTTCCACACGGCTGCCTACATTCAGAAAATAAACTCCCGGATTGTGGACTGCACCACTCACATCCACGGCGATGGGTGCCTGGGTGGGGGCAGGCGGGAGCATCACCGGTTGCCCTCTGCTTGGGCTGCTAACCAGGAGGATAAGCCCCGTGGCCAAGAGGCCGCACATCAATCCAATCAGGATCAGGTGCCAAGATTTCATTTTCATGCTTCACCCCTGATATACATAAGCCAAGGAAATGACTGTATTTATTATACGGCATCGCGAACATTTCCACTATAATTGGTTCATCAACACAGGGAGCAAAAGAGATGACGGGAACTATCATCAATATCATAACGGTTCTGATTGGGGGGATGATTGGTTTAATCCTAGGCGATAGATTGTCTATGCGGATTAAAGAAACTGTGATGGCAGGTTTGGGATTATTCACTTTGGCATTTGGTGTTCAGATGTTTCTGAATACTCAAAACCAAGTGGTTGTGCTGCTATCACTGCTCTTTGGCGGTCTTTTGGGAGAATGGTGGCAGATTGAACGTGGATTAGAGCGTTTTGGGGCATTAATCGAGAAACGNNTGGCTTTTGCGGCAACTTTGGGTGTGGGGGTTCTATTCTCAGTGATCGTTGTGTTGGTCTACCAGGGCGGGTTGAGCCTGCTGGCCGGGCAAGCCCAGGCGGTGCTGACGGATGCGATGATTGGTGAGATGACCGCAGTTGGTGGTGTGATCCTGATCAGCCTGGCGATCAGCAGTCTGCTGGAGATTAAGAAGATCCGGGCGGGAAATTTTCTGCCTGCTTTGGTGATTGCGCCCCTGATCACCCCATTAATCAGTGCTCTATTGGCCTTGTTAGAATGGGGGGGGAATTAACCAATTTCTCGGTTGTGAACCATAAAAAAGGAGGGGATCCTTACTTCAGGATCCCCTCCTTTTGCTGTCGGTGAATGTTATAACCTTTTATTCGTCTTCGTTTTCTAAATCTTCCGCCATGCCAGCCAATCGACGCAGCTTTAACCGCACTTCCCGCCANNTGCCAAGGTCTTCAAGCAGGTATTCCAAACGGCGCGGAGACCAGGGGAACAGTTTTTCGCTCAGGTCGTACTGGGAGGCATATTCCTGATAGGCCTCCAACCATTCCTGGGTGATCTCAATTTTGCGTTCCTTGTAGCGATATTTGGGGTTGGCATAACGCACAAACAAGATTGGGCCGCCAGGGGCGTCCAGATCGATATGGTTGGTGGTCAGGGTCAGCAGCTCTCCCTTCTTGATGCCCGTATCGAGCAGCAGCTTGAGCAGGACATAGTAACGGGCATCTGGTTTTTGACTGTGCCGGTGCCGGGTTGCCGCTTCCAGGGCTGCCAGCATTTCGTCCGGATACATGACAGAAGGGAGCGGGCTGCGCACGGATTTCTGCACGACCTTCTCAGCCGGGTTGACCAGGATGGCACCGTACTGGGTTAGCCAACGGAAAAAGGACTTCAGGGAAGTGATACGGCGTGAGAGGGTTTTAGGGCTGCAAGGCACCCCACGTTTGCTCTGCATCCAATCCAGGAAGTTGTTTAATTCGCGGGTATTGATTGAGCCGATCTTTTGATCCGGGGGGAGGTAGTCAGCCAATAAGTTCATGTCACCAATAAAAGCTTTGATGGTGTGGATGGAACTTCCCTGATCATCCAGATACAGCTGCCAACTATTAATGGCCAGGGAAAGTGGGGTTTGAGCATTGATGATGGTTGCTGGTTTACTTTCAGCAGACATAAGGTCCACCTTTCTTATATTCAAATTTTGTTTCGTATAGCCAATTCCAACTTCAATATACCCGCTTTGGTTTATTTCTGCAAGCGGATATCAGAGGAAATCCGGGTATTAACTGCGGATGTTTTTTTTCTAACGTTGGATGTTTGCGGGGTCAAAACAGGGATCGAAATCACTGCCCAGGATCAGGAGGAAATCATAGGGGCTGTCCTGGGTGGGTACGGCAGCAAATTGTTCTGCATTGAGGTTAAACAGGCTGAGCAGCTGCTGGGCTTGAGCCGGCGAACCTTGCTCGGTGAAATCGTACAGCAGGGTCTGGGGATGGTTCGTCTTATCGGGGCTGCCGATATTGGATCGGAATCCGGCGTAGTTCAGACGCTCTGCTGCCAGTTCATCTTGACCGCGGATTGGGGTACCGTTCCAGATTTCGACAACCAGATTTTCATCTGCAAGCGCCTGGGGTGGGCCAAGGGCTTCTGCAACCAGGGCGTACATGGCATTCAGATTGGGGACATGCATCACCTGTCCGCTCGGGTTTGTCCACCGGGTGAGTATTTGTTCGTCGAGATAATAGCTGCGGATGTCTACTGAGCCGAGGTTCGCGATTTTGGGCGCCAGGCTTAGAGCATCGTAAAGGGTGAAATCTGTCTGAACCGAGTCGGAAAGCTGGCTGTACAAAGTGGGGATATATTTAATCATCTCCAGGCGCAGCGCCTGGCTGTAGATGGACCGGATAATTTCCTGCTGGCGGCGGTTGCGGTCGAAATCATTCGATTTTAGCCGGGAACGGGCATACCATAGAGCCAGGTCACCATCCATCTGAGCGATCCCGGCTGGGACGGTATATAAAGCCCAGCTTTCTTCTTTCTTGGGATCCATGTTGGGAGAGATCAACCGGTAGTCGGTATATGGACAGGCCACAGGGACTTCTACACCTCCGAGGGTGTTGATGATCTCTTCAAATTGTCCAAAATCAACCAGCATATAGCGGTCGATCTCAATGCCAAAGTTATACAGCAAGGTATCTTTGACCAGGGCGGGTCCCAGTCCTGGGTAATAGCTTTGCTCACCATACTGGAAGGCTTTATTCACCTTTTCCATTTCCCAGCCTGGGATGTAGACTACCAGGGTGCGAGGTATGGAGAGCAAAGAGACCGAGTTGTNNGGAGGAAGCGGGGTGATGAGCGGGGGACCTGGTGTGCCAAAATAGGGCGGTGGCCAGTTTACCGCCGTTGGGGTTGGATAGGGAGTTGGGGTGTGTGTGGCTGTGGCAGTTGGTAGTTTGCTGGGGTCTGGCGTATGAAAGAGATCCTGCGGTCTGGAAAATTCTACACTAGGCGTGGCAGAACGATCCGAAGAAAGATTGCAAGCTGTGGCAGCTGCCAGCAACAGTGCGCAGATCATGAACAGTGGCATGCGTTGGCGCGTCATTCGGCATTCAGGGCTTCTCTTAGCAACGCTTGGATGGCGGATTGGTTTGGCAGGAGAACCTGGGCACCCCCAGGTGTAACCCAATTGCTCACATGAGCTGGACCAACTGCGTAGCGGCCGATTTCTTTCCTAATCAGATTGTCCGCCACTGGCAGCAATGGTGAGATTTCGCTCAAAGGCAAGTTTGTCTCAATTATTCCCTGGAATTGTTCATACAATTGTGGGAATTTGGTCACCAGGTCAAAACTAACCAAACGTCTGATGAGGGCTGCGACCACCTCCTGCTGTCTGCGGGTGCGGTCGAAATCGCTTGAAGAATAGCGCGATCGAACATACCATAGGGCGGTTTCTCCATCCATGTGGACTGTTCCAGGGTATACCGTGAAATCTCCATACCCGGAACGGTGGTCGGTGAGGGTTTGAGAGACGTTGACATCAATTCCACCCAAAGTATCGATCAGGCTTTGGAAACCATAAAAATTAATCATACCGTAATAATCTGGCCTGAACCCAAAATTGTATTCAAATGTATCGGCCATCAAGTTGAACCCACCTCGGAATTGGGCGGAATTGATCCTGTCGTTATAGAAACCGGGTAGGGTGACGTACAGGTCCCGCGGGAAGGATGTCAGGTGAATGGTTTGCTGATCCAGATTGATGGTCGCCAGCAAGATCACATCGGTACGAAAGCCGCCTTCATACGGGCGCTGATCCGACCCGAGCAGCAGAATATTGACCTGGTTTTCTGGCTCGTTGATCATCGGTACACTGGAATAATTGAGGCTTGCACCTGAGTTCTGGCCGCTACCGGTTAGTGGGGTGACCTGGTTTTGTACGACAGCCGGGGTGGCGGTCGGAAATATGGGGGCATTGCTGGTCGGTGTCAGGGTGAGCGGCGGGCTATAGACCCTTTTTGTCGCCTGAGGATTGGGAGTTACCAGGATGGTCTGCGGGGTAAAAGTGGGCTTGAGCTGGGCAGCATAGGTCGTACGNNTTTAAGGCGAGTAATTCACCGTGACTGCATGATCGCTCGCCTGCATGGTCCAGTAGTTGGTGAGTTCTTTGCTGCCGTCGTCGTCGGTGCCAACCCAACTGCTAACGGTTCCACCGCTACCTGGATTGGCAGTGATGGTGATATATTCATCCACTACATAGGACCCGGCAGCGCAACTGGCTGAACTGGAAGGTGCGGCCGATGGAGCTGTCCCGGTCCCGGTGAAGTTGAGGGTCAGCGTATAGCAAATGGCTTTGTAGGCGACGCTGGCAATATGGTTCTTGGCCGGCATGATGACCGAATTGCTGGTGGAAATACTGTTATCATCCTGGGTGCCTGTCCAAAAAGCGACTGACCAGCCAAGGTTGGGGGAAGCAGTCAGAGTGATTTTCTCACCTGCCTGATAGGTACCTGTGCTGCATCCAGCTGAATTATCGGGCGAAACTGTTGGGTCACCACCACTGCCGGTATGTGAGATGGTCAGCGTATAGCAGGTGGGGGCCAGATAGGTCACGCTGGCCGAGTGATTTTTAGCTGGCATGGTCACGGTATTGGTTTTGACTGTACTGGAATTATTATCAGTCCCTGTCCAACTGCCAATGGTCCAGCCGGCTGCTGCGGAAGCAGTCAGGGTAACCTTCTCCCCAGACACATACGAGCCGTTTGTGCAGCCCTCAGATTTTTGGGGTGCGGCTGTCAGTTGGCTGCCATTCCCGACAATGGAGAGTGTGAGAGTGTAGCAGACTGCTTTGGTTAAGCTGGGGACAGGGGTTTGGCTCGGCGTAATGGTGGCGTTATTGGGAACCCAAAGCTTCCACCCTGTGATGATCTTCGTGGTGCCTCCCAAACAGTTGCCAACCTGCAACGCGGCTACGGTAGATTGGTAACGGATGGCGATGCTGTACAACGTATCGCCAGATTTCACTGTATAGGTTGTCCAACCGAGCGGTTGGGTACAGGTTTTAACTTGGGTAGCCTGCACAGTGGCAGAAGGGGTGACTGAAGAGGAGGTAGGGGATATTGAAACAACCGAAGATGTGCTGGTGGCAGGTTCAGCACTCGTAGGCGTTACTGGCAGGTCTGGATTCTCCAGCGGGGTGGCTGTTGGTTGGGCTGAGGGCGGTGTTGCGGCTGAACCCCTGGTTGTGGCGATTAAAATTGGGATGGTTGTATCGGTGGCAGATCCTGCTTGGGCTGGCGAAAATCCGGTTTCCGCCAGGGCTGTCAGCATAGCTCCAATGACCACAATGAAGGAAACCCCGGCAATCATGAGGGCATACAGGTTTCGACGAGAGTTGCTCAAGGTTTATCCTTCCTGCGTTGTCATGGCTGGGGAAACTGTAGGAAGCAGCACACTGTAAGTTGAGCCGGAATTCGGTTCGCTTTCCACCCAAATGCGCCCCCCAAGCGCTTCTGTAAGGGTTTTAGCAATCGAGAGACCCACACCCGTATCACCAACTCCCTCAATTAAGGGATTATCCGCCCTGTACAGGCGCGAGAACACCCGGGGGAGGTCTTCTTTGGGGATACCTTCTCCAGTATCTGTAACGGAGAGCAGGATTACATCATCGTTGGTTTTGTCGTAAAGCTGGGCCTTCAGGAGAACTTCTCCTTCTGTGGGGGTTGCTGTACCAGCATTTTGCAGCAAATGGAGCACAATCTGCTGCAAAGCATCTTTGTCGGTGTGGAGCTTGG
The DNA here is from genome assembly GCA_003486225.1 of Chloroflexota bacterium. The sequence continues at coordinate 3,996 of DNGN01000009.1, read as the reverse complement.
GGAGGTTGGGATGAATGTTGACCCGCAGGCTGATTTCCTTCTCACGGAATTGTCCGCTGGTGGTCTCAATTGCGTTATCAAAAACCTCCATCAATTCCAAGGGCTGTAAGGTGAAAAGATAATTTCCCGAGTCCAAGGTAGTCACATTCACCAGATCATTGACCAACTGGTTCATACGTTCAATAGAGGCTTTGACGCGCTCCAGGAATTTTTTCTGCAGCGCGCCCAATATCCCGACAGATTCGCTGATCAATAAATCGGTGTATCCACTGATGGATGACATTGGTTGGCGCAGTTCCTGGGCAATGGAAGCAATCACCTCATCCTGTTCATCTGATTGGGTTTGTTGATTGGCTTTGGTCTTAAATTGTTTAAGTGCTTCAAGTGCCTCATTGGCCTCTGCCAGTTTTTGTTCAAATTCCGCTGCGGTCTCAAGTGATTTCTTAAGTTCTTCCTGCAACCCATTGGATTGACTATCATTTTCGGAAAGACTGGTGAGTATTCCCTCATGTTCTCCCTGCAGCTGGCTTAAATTCTCGCGTAACAGGGTGTTTTCTTCCTGGAGCTCACTGATTTGGTCTTCCAGCTTTTCACTTATCTTGCCTATCCCGGTATTACGCTGGGCCATTTCCTCGCTGAGGATTTTAAGCTCATTTTTTTCATCGGTAAGCATTTCTACCTGGGCAAGGATTTCTTGATTCTTTCTTGCCAGATCATCATTGGCGAAGGTTAAGGCGTCAATTTGGGCTTGAACATCCTGGGAGGCTTCTGCCTGGCTCTCAAATACGGCCTTTTCCTCTAAAACGAAGGCATGTTCGGTGGCTAGAACCCTTTGCTCCTCCAATAACCTGGCATGATCTTTGGCCAGGGCTTGTTTCTCTGCCAGGGTTTTGCTTTTTTCATGATCCAGAGCTTCATTCTCTGCGGTTAACTGTCCTATTTGCTTCGTGAGTGTCTGGTTGTCTTCCTGGACCATTTTTATGGCTGACTCTAGGGACTTGGTTTGAACGATCAGGTCTTCAATTTCTGGTGGTAATGGTGGGCCTTGATCAATATTTGCGGACAACTCTTCAATCTGTTCTTCCAGGCGTTGTTTTTCTTCACGGAGTTGTACGATCTCCGCCTCCGATTTTTCCAACTCTTCTTTCAGAAATTCGGTTGCTTGTTGACTTGTTTCCGGGGCCACCGCTTTTTGAATCAGGGATTTGATCGGATCTGTCGCTGATTGCAAATATTCCTGGTCATCTGCATTCCAGATGTGCTTGGAGTATGGGCTGAGGAGGCCAATGATGGCAATGATCTCATCTTCATCCCCCATAATTGGGAAAGCCATCATATTCCCGATCTCATCTACCTGGAGAATTTCTGCAAAATGAGACATCTTCTCATTGCCCTGATCCAGCAGGTGAATTGCCCGTCCATTTTCAAAAAGCTTCTTAAAACGCGGGATTAGATTGGAATCGAAAGAGGTGCTCTTGATATTTTCTTGAACGATTAAATCGTAACCAGCAACCAAATGGACCTGGTCGTTACTGTCTGGTGGGGCAAGCAGTATGCAGACGTCGGCCAGTAGGGCCTGGGCGGTCAGCTTGGTGAAAGAACTGCAGATCTCCTGTGGAGTGGAAGCAGTGGCCATTGAAAGACTATCTATATAAGTTTTCAGTTCTAATGCTTTGGTCGCAATTGAGGATGTGGATTGGGTTGAGAGGCCATTCTGGGCCTCCTCTTTGGCAATCATCCCACCTGGGTAATCTGTCTCAACCGCCTCAAAATCCTGGTCATCGAGATCGCTTTCGAAACTGGGTAAAATGGATTCTGTCCTGGCGCTGATGAAGTTTTGCAGTATACCCACCAAAAGAGGGAAGGCGATGAGATGGGCAAGTCGAGAAATTGGGAAGTAATCCATCCCGGGGGTCTTATAAAAAAGTTGAAAGCCTTCTCCCAGCAGCAAGATGGTCATTAAGGTCAGCCCCTGGATCCGTGCTGGAGATTTGGACACGGAGATCGTTACAAGACCAATCAGGATCACAACCAGGGTAATCATCTCCCAGATAGTGGCGAGACTGCTTTGAATATAGCTTCCAGGCTCCCCTTGAATTCCCCAAAAGATTGTGCTGATGATGCCGCTGGCTAAAATCAATAGACCAAATAATGCCAGCCCGATGTCCCCGGTCTTATGGCCTTTATGAAATGCAAACAACCAAACAATGATCGTGATGTCCAGGGCGTTGACCACCTGCTCAACCACACCCAGGGTATTGCTGACTCCTGAGGTTTCCAGTATAGATAAGATGGACACAATGAAAACCAATAATCGCGAGGCAATCAGCAGCCCAACCCCGATCAGCAAGCGTTTACGCTGGTTTTTATCCTCGGTGGCAATAAAACTTAATGCTGGCTGGAGTATGCTGATGAAGATGAAAGCGATCACCAGGTGGTACACCATGCTGCCTGAAGGTTGAACAATTAAATTTGTGATTTGATTAAAGATGTTTGCCATTTTTTACGATCCTCACACAGGATTATAGCACGTGGCCGGGTTTGAATACATCTGAAAATGGTGTGCAGATTGTCGTCTTTTGTACCCTGAAAACCCTGATGCTGGGATGGTTTCATAATCAAATGTGCAATAAATACGCCAGAATTGGCGCAGCTGCCTGTAAACTGATGAAATCACCAAATGACATACCGGAAGATGGTATCCTGTAATTCGGGTATTGGGTACGGTAACGAATATAGGTGAGACACAAGAATCAACTATGATTATACGGTAAAATGTAGGCTAGTAAATTATACCCACTCTGGAAAGGATTTCAAATCCCCCAGTATTTTGAGGAAATGGTTATGTCAATCCACATTCTACCTGATGATGTTGCCTCCCAGATTGCTGCCGGGGAAGTCGTTGAAAGACCTGCCTCAGTGGTTAAAGAACTAGTTGAAAACAGTTTGGACGCTGGCGCAACCCATTTAACGATTGTGGTTGAGGGCGCGGGGAAAAAATTGATCGAGGTTGCGGATAATGGCCAGGGAATACCATCTGATGAGTTAAGTTTAGCCCTTGCTCGCCATTCAACCAGCAAGTTATCGACAGCAGCTGACCTATTCAACATCACCACACTGGGTTTCCGTGGTGAAGCCCTGGCTTCGATCGCTTCAGTTTCGCGTTTTACGATCACTTCTCGAACCCAGGATGTTGAAATGGGTGTCAGGCTGCTGATTGAGGCCGGGCAGACCGAATCTCCGCCTCAACCTGTGGGTGCGCCTCACGGCACGGTGGTGCGGGTAGAAGATCTATTTTACAATGTGCCCGCACGTCGGAAATTCCTAAAGACTGACAGCACAGAACGCCGCCAGATCGATGACCTGGTGACACGGTACGCTCTGGCGTATCCCCTTGTACGCTTCCAACTTGATCAGGAAGGGCGTAATGCACTGCAAACCAGCGGCAGTGGAGATCGCCGTGAAGTGCTGGCAGCTTTGTTCAGTACGGATATTGCCCGACAGATGTTGGAGGTCAATTCAGAATATGACGCATTCCGCGTTTCTGGGTTCATTTCCCCCACCAGCCTGACAAGGTCCAACCGGCGCGGGATTACCCTGTTCATTAACGGGCGCTGGGTCCAGGATATTGCCTTATCTACTGCCTTGATCCAGGGCTATCATTCCATGCTGATGGTGGGGCGTTACCCAATGGCAGCCCTCTTTATCGACCTGCCCCCCAACCAAGTAGACGTAAATGTACATCCAACCAAAGCCGAAGTGCGTTTCACGGACCCCGATGAAGTATTCACCGGTGTGCAGCGTTCAGTCCGCCGAGCTTTGTTAGCATATTCGCCTGTTCCGTCCGTGCAAGCCCAAGTGCGCTGGTCACCCCCTGAACCGTCCATCAAGTCGGATCAAGTGGGTTGGCAGCGCCCAGCCTCCGATCCCCATCGTTTTCCGGCAGCCGGCCAAGGTCCCCATGAGAGCGGGGATCAGCCGCAACAACCGCCGGCA
>DNGN01000175.1 GCA_003486225.1 Chloroflexota bacterium | reverse complement strand
GTCTGGAATTTTACATCTCCATCGCGATGGACAACCGCAATACCGCTGATTTCCGTCTGGCCGTAGATCTGTTTCAGGTTAACACCCAGGGCATGGTAGAAGCGGAAGACGTCTGGGCCTAGTGCGGCACCTCCTGTATAGGCGCGTTTAAGGTGGCGCAGGCCGAGGTGGTCTTTGATCGTGGCGAAGACCAGTTTGTCGGCCAGGAAATATTTAAACTTCAGGGAACTGCTGGGTTCTTGTTTCTTGAAGCGGATATCTGCCATCTCGTAGCCAACCGGCATGGCCCAGTTGTAAAAGCGCTTTTTAATCTTTGAGCTGTCTTCTATTTTTACCTGTACCTGGCTGACCATGTTTTCCCAGATGCGCGGTGGGCTGAACATCACCTGGGGGCCGATTTCCCGGATGTTGTGCTGCACGGTTTCAGGTTCCTCCGGGAAATTGATCGTGAAGCCTATCTGCAAACCGCAGCCCAGGGACATCATTTGCTCCCCAATCCAGGCCAGAGGTAAGAAAGATACGAATTCATCCTCTGGCTGCATAGGATCGACATCCATCAGGTTTTTTCCCATGCTGATCAGATTCTTGTGTGTCAGCATGGCCAGTTTCGGATTACCAGTGGTTCCAGAGGTGGTGGAGAGGATGGCCAGGTCGGATTCTTTTCCCTCCTGGACCTTATTTTCATACGCTTCCGGGTGTTCTTGGGCATAATCTCTGCCCAATTTTTCCACCTCGGTGAAATCCATCAGGAAGTCTTCGGTATAGTTCCGAAGCCCCTTCGGATCGTAGAAGATCACTTTGCGGACCCCTTTGAGGTCTTCCCACATTTCTAGGATTTTATCTACCTGCTCCTGGTCTTCAACCACGATGATCGAGACATCTGCATGCTCCAGGATGTAGATCATCTCACTGACAACCGCATCCTGGTAGATTCCGATGGCCTTAGCGCCAGCGGCCTGAGCAGCGAGTTCGGCGATGACCCATTCTGGGCGGTTGTCCCCAATGATGGCAATGGTTTCCTGACCTGTCAGCCCCAGGCGGATCAAGCCCAGGCTGAAATATTTGACGTGATCATAAAGCTCCTGCCAGGTGATCGGTTGCCAGATGCCAAAAATCCTCTCACGCATCGCGGTGCGGTTTGGAGATTTTTTCGCCTGAGCTTCGAGCAGTTGAGGCAAGGTCTGGAGCGAATTAAGCTTCTCTTGAATTGACATGATTAGCTCTCCCCCAGGTAAGCCTGGATGACGACCGGGTTTTGCCGGATTTCATCAGGGGAGCCTTCACCAATCTTTTGGCCGAAGTTGAGGACTACAATCCGGTCGCTGATATCCATGACCACGCCCATGTCGTGTTCGATGAGCACGATGGTGACTCCATGTTCTTCGTTGACATCTAGGATGAAGCGTGCCATGTCTTCTTTTTCTTCTGAGTTCATACCGGCCATGGGTTCATCCAGCAGCAGCAGGCTGGGTTTCATGGCCAGCGCACGCCCCAATTCAACCCTTTTTTGCAAGCCATAAGCCAAGGAACCGACGGTATGTTTGCGAACAGCTTCAATCTCCAGAAGGTCGATGATATCTTCGATAAACCTGCGGAATTCGATTTGTTCCTTTTCTGCCTTTCCCCAGTAAAGCATGCTGCTCAGCAGACCGGCTTTCATATGAATGTGCGCGCCCGAAAGCAGGTTGTCCATCACCGACATATGTCTGAANNCCCGCTGATACAGTTCAGTAAGCTGGTTTTACCCGCCCCGTTGGGACCAATGACCGCCAAGATCTCACTTTGGCGAACCTCTATATTGACGGACGATAATGCCATCACCCCGCCAAAGGCCAGTTTGAGCGACTCGACTTTCAGCTGTACAGCCCCAGGTTCGAGCACACTGCTGTTCAATTGATGCGTAAATCCGCGTAGCATAGAATCTCCAAGGGTCCAATTTCAAAACTGATAAAGAAACTCTACAACACTTGGTGTTATGCAAGCGTTAATCGGAGCGTTAACGCTTTTATTAATCTTTAGGCAGTAATTTGGGTACCTGGGGGATTAAAGGGGCGACTCTTCGCCCTGGTTGGGGCCTTTCAGGCTCAGGTTTGGGATAACCACTGCGCCGGTGCGTTCTCTGGAAGCCATACCCTGAGCGGTGGTTAATTCTTTGCTCATGCCGCATTCCTCAAAGATGGCGGTGGCCCTAAAGTGGCAGTCAACAGCCCAGGCGATTTGCCCTGCCCGGTCGTACAGCTTTCGAAGTGCCAAATAGGTGCGGGCAAGGTCTGGGCGGCAGCGCACCTGGCGCATCAGATTGCGCGCGGCAATCAAATAATCTTCCACTTGTGGGTAATCTGGCTGGCGAGACATGCTCTGAGCCTGGGCGAGCAGGATATAGGCCTGTGCCACAGCCCAGGGGTTGTTGCTTTCTTGCGTGACCTGGAGCAGCATTTCGCCTGTGGCGATGGCATCGTTAACTCTACCCGCTTCCAAGAGGCACTCAACCAGATACAGTTGCGGCAGGTAAACAAAGATGCGGTAATCCGTCTGTCCTGCCCATTCCAAGGCGGTTTGGATGGCTTTTATGCCTTGTTCTGGTTGTCCGGTATGCCCCAGGGCGCGCCCCTTGACGGCCAACAAAATGAACTGGGAAGGGGTCAGTACCTGCGATTCATTGGTATGCATGACTTGATCGGCAATTGAGAGCGCTTCTTCCCATTCCTGATGGTCCGCGTGTAAAAAAGCCAGCTGCATTTTTGCGAAGTTGATGGTTTCGGAGATGCCCGTGGATTGGGCTTGCTCCACGCCTTGTTTGGCCATTTCAAACCCTCTGCGCCAGGATCCAACACGCCCATACGCCACCCCCAGGTAGCCCAGCACACTGATCAGAGGAGGGGGGGGATATTTATTTCTGGCGATGTTGACATAGCGCAGCAGGTAGGCTATGGCGTCATCGTAAGTGGAAAGNNCCCGGCGCGCATAATCACCGGCGACCAGAGGTTGACCCACCTGCCAAAAAATCTGAGCGGAACGGTAATACACCTGCCCCTGGCGCGCCGGGTCATTCAACCGGGCGGCGATCTGTTCGGTAAAGCTCATGACTTCCATGGCTTGTTTAAAATCCCCACTATAGGCATAAGCCTGCGCCAGCTGTAAATTGAGGTCGATACGTTCGGCTCGCTGCTCTGGTCCGGGTACTCTGCCGAGCAGGTTCACGGCTTGGTGACCGATCTGACGCGCTTCAAGATAGGAACGCGACTGGATGGCATTTTCGCCGGCTGAAATGAAATAAGGAAGGGCTTTGATCGGCGTGTCGCTGTTGGAAAAATGGTGGGCCAAGGTTGCGGGGGAAGCGGGGGGGATGGCTCGTTCCAGCGCTTCTGCAACCCTTCGGTGATAGTATTGGCGCCTGGCTTTGCTGAGGTTGTTGTAGGCTACCTGCCTGATCTTATCGTGGCTGAAGTCGTAGCCCTGGTCAACTTCGCGGATGAGCCCGCGGTTACCGATCTCCTCCAAATAGATGATGATATCTTCGGGGGAGAGATCACTGATCTCTGCCAGGAACGAAAATGTAAACTCGCGGCCAATGACGGCCGCAGAGGCCAGGACGTCTTTGCATTCATTTGACAGCCGGTCTAAACGTGAATCGATGATCTGTCGGATCCCGGCTGGCACACCCTGCTGGGCAGAAAGAGCTTTGATGCCCAAAGGTCTGCCAGATTCTCTTTGCGATTTGAGCATTTCAATGATGAAGAGCGGGATCCCCTCGGTTTCATTATGCAGTTGGATGTAGAATTCATCATCCAGATGGGTTGAGGGCAGGATTTGTTCTGCAATCCGTTTTGTCTGGATTGGGTTCAGCCGGGGCAAGGCGATCTCTTTCACCAGCTGGTTGCGGTGGAAGGTACGGATAAGCTGCTGGCGTTCAGCCAGCAAGTCTTCGTTGCGGCACAGACCGATCAGCAGAATTGGATAGGATCTCAATTGGCGGGCAAACTGGGCTAAAAGGTTCCAGGAAAGCGAATCCGCCCACTGAAGATTATCAATGATCATCACCAGAGCATGATTTTCAGCTTGGTCAGGAATTTGTGAGAAAAGGTCCAGCAGGGCATCCTGGTAGGTGATATGGGCCGGATTATGTCCATTGGGGGTATTGGGATATTTTTGACGCAGTGCGGGGGCGATAGAGATGACTGCCGAAAGCGACCTGGATGATATGGATCGTTCCTCAGGCAGGATAGGCATGGCTTTTTCCAGCATCTCCCGGATAGGTGTATAAGGCGAATTGATATCCAGTTCGTGACACAGCACGCTGACCACGTTCAGGTTCTGATGCCGGTCGAGGAATTCCTGCACCAGCCTGGTTTTCCCGATACCCGATTCGCCGGTGATGAGCAGGAAATTCCCTTGGCGCTCATGCACCTGTTCCAAAGTATCGTCCAGGTTGGAGATCTCAGCCTCACGCCCGATGAGAGGGATGGAGTGGTCAATTTTTTGCAGGCTGTCTGGTTCCTTTCTGACCAAGGTGGAGACCTGGCCGGCTTGGTAGCTGCCTTGCTGGATGGCCTCGATGAGATCCTCAGTTTCGGGCATGGGGGGGATGCCGAGTTCCTGGTCAAGCAGCGCTACCAGTTCGTTGTAATGTCTGACCGCTTGGTTGCGCTCCTGGTTCTGATAATAAAGGGAAATTAAACTTCGGTGGACAGCTTCGTTGTAGGGGTCAAATTCAATCTGCTTGTGAGTAAACTGGATGGCTTCCTCAAACCGGCCGAGCGTCTGGAGTTTGGATGTAAGCCTTTCCATGGCTTGAAACATGCGCTGGCTGTATTGCTCCCGGAGTGGGTTGATCCAGTCTTCGTAGACATCTTCCAAGAGATCTCCGGAATACAGGCTGACACAGGAGATTAATTCTTCGATGTTTGCTTCTGGACGAGTATAGTGCGTGAGTTTTTGCAGGTCGCTTGAAAGGATGATCTCGGGATTAAACTGTACTGTGGAACCGGTGGACAGTACCAGGGGCAGGTCGTTCTCCGGGTCTGGGGTCAGGCGTCGGATGCGGTGGAGATACTGGCGCAGGTTTCGGCGTGCGGCTGTTTCGGTGCCGCGCGGCCAAAAGAGATAGGCCAGCCTGCGGCGATCTGCAGGCTGCTCGCGATTGAGGATCAGGTACGCGAGGAGAGAACGAATGGTAGGGGAGCTTAGATTGACTGATTCATCATTCGGAGCTATTAATCTGAAATTACCAAAAAAATATGCTCTCCAAATATTCATATCATCTCTTGCCTGTTTTTGTAAGCTGAGAAATGGGTGACCAGAAATTGAGTGTCGTGAGCCTCTAGATAGAGCATTTTACCATAGGAACAGCCATGCAGGATGCAAGCAGTCTGGGGTGGATATGGATAAAAAAAGTCCCAATGGATGTTCCATTGGGACTTTTGAGGGGTCGAGGGAAGTTAAACGAAGCGTTCCCGCAAACTGGAGCTGATATAGTCCATGGTGGCTACGACAATCGCGATCGCCAGCATATTGACACTGGCTGCGCGGTAGTTGAGCAGGTTGATGTTCTGCTGGAGCACGAACCCGATACCACCGCCGCCGACAAAACCGATGATGGTGGACATACGCACGTTGATGTCCCAGCGGTACATGGTGAACGAAATGTAAGGCGGGATGATCTGAGGGACGACGGCAAAGACAATGGTTTGCAAGCGGTTGGCACCGGTAGCCTGTACGGCCTCCAACGGGCCTTCCAGGATGCTCTCGACCTGTTCAGAGTATAGTTTGGCCAGGGCAGCAACGGTGTGCAGTCCCAAGGCCAGTGCACCGGCGAATGGGCCAAGCCCCACCCAGGCCACGAACACAATTGCCATTACGAGCGCTTCGACTGAACGGGTGCCGTTCAGAATGGTGCGGATGATGCCGTAGAGCACAATGCCGATGGGCAGGGATTGTTTCGGTGAGGTAATGATGGCCAAAAGCAATCCAACTACCCCGCCGATCCCGGCAGGCCAATAAAGTGTTATAGCCGGGTTATTGAACTGATAAAACCAGTCAATGCCTTGCATGATCAGGATGGCAATGGCTGCAAAAGCCAGCGGAGTGATCACAAAATTCAGGAGTTTCCCGGTTGCCGCAGGTATTTTCTCACTGATGGTTTGACCCAGGTTGCCAAATAACCCACCAATAATCCCTCCGCCGACCAGGGCTGTAATACCGGGTATCAGCATCGTGATGATATCACCCACCTGGAAGATGAATTTCCGCAGGAAATACAGGGGGACTTCATTGTTGGGTGTAAGGTAATCACCAATCCAGAGGAACAGCTTCCCAAGGAAGATGATTGAAAGGATCACAAGCACCGCCGCTGCCAGCGTATACAGCAGGTTTGCCAGCCGAGATTTCCAATTGGTCTCGACCTCTTCCTGCTGGTTTGACAGGATCCATCTAACGAAAAGAAATGCCAGGAAGGGCATGACGAGCGTACCTGCCAGGATGGGCAGGAAGGATTTGACTAGTGGAGAGACCAGGCTCACCAGCACTTGGTTTAACTTGAGGCCAAGCCACATGCCTAGGGGCCACCCGACGAAAGTAAGGGAAATGTTGCTCAAAGGCATTTTGACATCTGACATCAGATTGCGAGCAGCAAAGAAACTGATCGGGATGGCGATCATGGTGCCGAAGGTGGTTGCCAATAAAGCCATGAAGACCGTTTCAATGATCTTGTCCCATGTGATCAAGGCCTGCCTGGAGATCATTGGCGCACCGATCCGCGTTCTTCCCGTGGCACGGATAGCCTGCGGATCCTCTTTGATCTGGCGATTGGGTAGAGTCACCTCCACCTCGAAGTTGCCCTGGGCATCGGCCTGGAAATTTTCCATCTGAATGGGTACTCCGTCGGGCGCATCTGCACTGAAACCAATAAAATTGATCGGGCCAGATGAGTTTTCCTGGAAGTTATATCCCTGTACAGTCACGGTTTCTTTGGGGTTTGCACAGGCCGAACTGACCAAGATAAAAGCCTGGGAACGGTCTACTTCTGGCAATTCAACCCCTCCCTCTGGGCAGCCCAAATAAAAAGGCACTTCGACATTTACCGTTTCATAATTGTATTCGAATACCTCAGGATGTGCCAAAGCCCGCAGGATGCGGGTTAAAGAAGCCACGCGTCTTTCAGAGCGGGTTTCCTCAAAATTGATGTTGGTCACGCTAAAACCATAGGCAAAAACGGTCAAGACCAGAAATGTTACCAGTCCTACAACAATTGATCTAAATGGAGATGGGCTCTTTTTCATTGTAAGACTCCTTTAACCTACGCGTTCCGCATCCTGGCCGTAGATATCTCTGAATTTATCATCGTCGATCTCATCAGGCGATCCATCGAACATGAGGACGCCATCATTGAGTGCAATGGCCCGGTCGGCATAGCGGTGCACCAGGTCCAGGAAGTGCAAACTGCAGAGGATTGTCACACCGTCCTCCTGGTTGATCTTCTCAAGATACTGCATGATGGAATGAGCCAGCACCGGGTCCAGGCTGGCGACCGGCTCGTCAGCCAGGATCATGGCGGGTTCCTGCATCATGGCTCGTGCGATCCCAACGCGCTGCTGCTGGCCACCGCTGAGCTCATCGGCGCGTTTGTGGGCCTGGTTTTTGATCCCAACCCGGTCGAGCTGGGCAAGAGCCATATCAACGTCACTTTTGGGGAAACGGTTGAGAGCACTCAACATGGGGTTTACGTAACCCAGTCGCCCCGCCAAAACATTTGTGATCACCTTGGAACGCGAGACCAGATTGAAATGCTGGAAGACCATGCCGATCTTGCGGCGGATGCGGCGCATCTCGTCCTGGCTGGCTGCGGTAACGTCCTGGCCTTTCCAGATGATCTGGCCTTCGGTAGGTTCGATCAGCCGGTTAATGCAGCGCAGTAAGGTGGATTTCCCGGAACCGCTCAAACCGATCACGGCCAGGAATTCTCCTTGTTTTACATTAAAGCTGACATTCTTAAGCGCTTGCACGTCACCATCATAAATTTTGGTTAGGTTTTTGACTTCTAACATGGTGCAAACTTGCCTTTCTTATGGTTTCTTCTATGAAAAATATAATTTTAGAAAAATATGAAAAATAGCAAAATTAAATCTTGCCCCAGGAATTCCTGGGGCANNTCGTTCGGGATTTCCTTGGACAGGGTCAGGATGCGGACTTGCTGAATGATGTCAGGGGCGTCACCGGTTACCGCGGAACGTGCATCCAACACGCGGAAACCCTCACCGCAGAACAGGCGGCCTTCTTCATTGACTGCGCAGTCTGCAATTCGGTCATCGGGGACATCCGGGAATTCACCCATAGCCCAAGAGCCTTCGGGCCACAGAGGCGGGCTGAAGTAGGCGGTGGCAACATCGGCCTGTCCGTTGTAGACAGCCAAGATCGACTGTGGG
>DNGN01000250.1 GCA_003486225.1 Chloroflexota bacterium | reverse complement strand
TTACAGCACGTATTCAGCAAAATCAAAGAAAGACATTGTTTTGCCCTTCTCATACCCTTGCTGGTAGAGTGATTCCCCCAACTTGCCTTTTAATTGTTCCTCGATCTGATGGATCGGTGGCCATTTTTTCAGCCAGCCATGGGTTAACTTCACATGTTCTTTGGTGAAGCCATAACATTCTGCGGCGGCGTGGTATTTTTCTTGGTGATAGAGCGATAATATGACAAGCGGGCTAAACCAACTCAGGCTTGACATCCCGGTATCCACAAAATTCTTGGCTTGGAACGGAAAAATGGCTGCTGTATGCAATACTTCGGTTTCGCCCAAACCAACGGCTACAACTCCATATGCCATGATGGCCCCCGGGGAGTGCATGCTGAATTCTGCTTCGAATGGCAGACTGGCCTGCAAGAGTTGTTTGGCTTGCTGGTATTTTCCGTAGGTGATGGCGATGATGATCGCTTTGTTGATATTGACCTGCAGCATCAAGTCAACATCATAAATATCCTGGCAAATTTTTTCAGCTTCTAGGATGTATTGCTCTGCGATATCAAAATCCCCGTTAAAAAACCGCATTTCTGCGAGATACACTTTTTGCCAGGCCAGGTTGCGCACGTCATTGGTTTGCTCGGCCAACTCAACTGCTCTCAGGCTGTTTTGTTCAAATTTGTCGAATTGGCTGTCCCAAAAATAGCTGACCACCAGATTGCCCAGAACGCTTGCCATGCCAAACAAGTCTCCTGTTTTCTCGCGCAGCGCCAAACTTTTTTCAGCATAGGCAATTCTGGATTTGAGGTCTTTGTATAGGTGGGTGAAAGAGATATCATCCAGGACATGCCCTAAATAGAAATCGTCTCCGAGCTGCTCAAAAAGCCTCCGTGCTTCTTCCAGGTGGACCAGGCCGCGTTCGGCATCCTGCACGATATGCCCGATATGCCGCCCCAGTAGATTCAGGGCAATGGCCAGTTCCAGGTCTGCTCCACGTGCCCGGGCTGAATCAACCGCTTGCTGGTACAGGGATTCTGTGTCTTCAGTGGCCAACGGAAAGCGTACCATCAGGCGGGTCACCAGGCTGGGGGGTGAATCCGGCTGGATGTTCCAATGCTGTCGGGCGCGTGCGAACAGCTCCTGCCCGGCATCTTGATGGTTGCGGTAGGTCAGCATCCAGTAATAGCTTTCCAGCGCTTTCTCGATCCATTCTGCCCGATCACGGCTGATGGCTGTCAGCCAGGCGAACCGCAGATTCTCAAAATCCGCCTCCAGCTCGTTCAAGGCCCTGATCTGGCCTTGGCCTTTTAAATCTGCCTCGCAAGACGCCAGCTTGCTAAGAAAATATTCCGCATGCCGCTCCAGCAGCTGGAGATAAGCATCCTGGTCTGCCTGCAGTTTTTCTTGCACCAGCTGGCGGATCAATTCGTGCATCTCGTACCGGCCCTGGGCATTCTTTTTGACCAGCGATTTGTCGACCAATCCGGAGATCACCATCAAAGAAGCGCTGGCCACCGATTTGGCAGCGGAGTACGTGCAGCCATCCCGGAAAATGGAAAGCTTTTGCAGCACCTGCTTTTCTGATTGATCTAATAATTTCCAGGAGTAGTCAAACATGGCGCGCATACTGCGGTGACGTTCTGGTACATCCAGCATTTCGGTTCGCAGCAGATCGATATCCTGCTGCAATTCTTCCACAATCTCCTGGGGAGAGATCGCCCGTACCCAATGAGCAGCAAGCTCGATCCCAAGCGGCATCCCCTGCATCAGCTTGCAGATCTTAACCAACGCCTGCCGGTCTGAAGCTTGCAGTTGGTAGCCGGGATCTGCGCGCTGGGCGTGCATGTTAAACAACTGCACGGCTTCAAAATTTTCGAATATCTCTGCTTCGGCTTCTTGCGGGATCTGCAGCCCTTCAACCTCAAAGATGCACTCCCTGGCAAGCTGCAAGCGGTTCCTGGAGGTGACCAGGATTTGCACTCCAGGGGCAGATTCGAGCAGATCGTTGATCATGACAGCCCCTTTCTGGAGGTGTTCAAAATTATCCAGCACCAGCAGCAGTTCTTTCGGCTTCATATAATTGAGCACCTGGTCTTTTGGGGATTTGTCTTTGTAGATCGGCAGGTCAATGGCGGAGGCGATCGCCGGCCAGATGTCGTTAGGTTGGTTCAGCGAGGCCAGGGCCACAAAGTACACACCGAAGGGGTAATGCTTGAGAAAAGTGATCCCGGTCTGGATGCTCAAGCGCGTTTTTCCGATGCCACCGGGGCCGTGCAGGGTGATCAGGCGACAGGTGTGGTTGCGCAGCAAGTCCCCAATGGCTTTGATCTCATTCTCACGCCCGACAAATGCTGTAGACAGGATCGGCAGGTTATTGGGTTGGGCTGATAGCGTACGCGGTGGAGGGAAGTCTTGGCCAAGGGCTGGATGAACCAGGCCAAACAAGGGTTGGGGCTCAGGGATGTCTTTCAGGACATGCGCACCCAGCTCTTGCAGGCTGGCGTCTTTGGGCAGCTTGTAAGCGATTTTGGCATCATCGGTGATTAAAATCTGGCCTCCCCAGCCGGCGTCCATCACTCTGGCGGCCCGGTTAACGTCCGCTCCATAAATATCGCCTTCGCGCCGTTCGAAAGTGCCGGAATGGATGCCGATGCGGATGCGCAGGGTTCCGATCTCTTCTGGCCAGTTTTCTTCCCCAAAGGCCTGCTGCATGGCAAGCGCACACTCCAGCGGATTGCCTTGCTCGAACAGGATCAAGAATCCATCGCCGGTGCTTTTAACCACCTGGCCGTGAAAGGTTTCGACTGCAGTTCGGATCAGTTCGTTATGGCGGGAGATGGCAGCAGACATCACCTGCGGGTGTTCTTCCCACAGACGTGTGGATCCCTCGATATCGGTAAACAGGAAAGCTGGCATTCAGAAATTCCTCAATAATAAGACAACTCTAATAGTATACCTCTAATTAGGATGAAGGAGGAAAATATTGATGAGGACATGCATCGGGTCATCCATGATCCCAATTGACGTGTTTAAATCACGAAGCTGGAAATCCAGATTGCCCCCAAACCGAATAACAAACCCAACAGCCAGCCTGCCAGTACATCGGAAATATAATGGACACCGATGGAAACCCGGGCTATCCCGACCAGGGGACCCCAGATGATCAGCAAGACCCCCAGCCAGGTTGGGGCTATGCCCAGGGCAATCACGCCCAGCATCAGGGAGCGCACGGCGTGCCCGGAGGGAAAGGAGTGCGGGTCGGTCTTGCGGTAGATCTGCCCCATATCGCCTTCCGGCCGGCTGCGCTTGATGGTGAATTTGATCGTCAGCACCGTGATGGCACCCACCAACACGGCCACCAGGCTGACAGAGGCCCAATGGCGGTAGACCGGGGTTCCCAGCCAGAGCACCAGCAGCAACCCGGCTGCCCAAAACCACGAATCCCCCGAATGGCCCATCAGCAGGGCTATCTGGCGCAATGCACCGGGAGTCTCGGCAACACGCATGCGGTGCGAAACTTTGTGATCCAGATCGAGTATTTTTTGTAGGTTCATGGCTAGCAAAGAGTATACTGTATGGTGGCTAAAACGAGTAGGGAAAACGCCTTGGATGGGCATATATGTGTGGTTTGGATCATACGCATCCTTGAGCGATTGCCATGCAGATGCCACTGATTGGTATAGAAATGGCAACCCACAGGTTGAATGGGCTGGCAGGAGCAGCGATGCTACTTGCAGCAGGTTGAAAACAATCAACCATAATACCGAATTTCATTTGAGCGGTATAATGAGAGCCAGCAAAATTTCAAAGGAGGTTGCTAAATGCTGCCAAATTATGCTTATTTTGAGGGGAAGATTGTTCCTTATTCAGAAGCCAAAGTTGGGGTAGCCACCCATGCATTAAACTATGGAACAGGCGCTTTCGCTGGGGTCCGGGCGTACTGGAATGAAGAAGAGGAGCAGTTATTCATCTTCCGTCCTTTCGACCATTTCCGGCGTTTTCTAAATTCATCCCGCTTGCTCCTGATGGATCTTGGGGTAAACGAAGAGCAGCTGACTAAAATCACGATCGACCTTCTTCGCACAGAAGGTTATAAACAGAATGTCTATATCCGCCCATTGGCTTATAAAAGCGATGAGCTGATCGGGGTCCGCCTGCATAACCTGACGGATGCATTCACCATTTTTTCCATTCCATTCGAACGCTACGTGAAGAATGATACCAATGCCCATGTCACGTTTTCTTCCTGGCGCCGGGTGGATGATAATATGATCCCGGCCCGCGGCAAGATCACCGGCACCTATATCAATTCGGCTTTCATTAAAACTGATGCCAGCAACGCTGGCTTTGACGAAGCGCTGGTCCTGAATGTGGATGGGCATATTTCTGAAGGCAGCGCGATGAACTTCTTTAT
>DNGN01000201.1 GCA_003486225.1 Chloroflexota bacterium | reverse complement strand
TGGCCCTGTGGCTGGACGACCTGTTCTACGGCAAGCACCCGGCGCGCAAACCGCTGCCGGAGTGGTTGAAAGAATAGTTAAATTTAAGTTGAATCTTTGGATTCTACCGGCCGTACTCGTGGCGCACCACGGCCTCAAACGGGCAGGCCGGCACGCAGTCCATACACCCCCAGCAGCGGCTCATATCCAAAAACGGGCTCTCGTGGCGTTCGAAGCGGCGGAAGGCGTTCCCCCGGCAGACATCGCCCGCCAGGCACGGCGAGCAGACCTGGCACAGGTCGTCGTCCACCTTCAGCATGATGTTGCGCGTCCCGTCTATCATTAACTGTCACCTGTAAAAAGATATCCCCATTATACCCGTTTTCACCCTGCCGGTTGCCGGCCAGCACGCGGCTGTTAAATGGTACAATCGGGAAAAAGAGAGCTGTTTGACAGCTGCGAAGAGGTGCACGGCATGAAAAAAGCGCTGCGGATCCTGGGCTATCTCCTGTTGGGGCTGGTGCTGGTGGCCCTGGTTGGGCCTTTCCTGGTGCCGGTCAACCCGCCTGCCGGCGTGGTCCCGGTGCAGGCATTGGCCGACCCGGACAGCCTGTTCACAGAGGTGGACGGGATCGACTTTCATTATAAGACCCAGGGGNNTACGACCGGCTGGCCTTTGGCCTGACCGAACGTCCAACCCAATGGCAGGGGGAGAACCCCTATTCCCGCTCAGCCTCGGTCAGCCAGCTGGCAGCCCTGCTGGATGCCTGGGGAATGGATGGCAACCTGGTCCTGGTCGGCAATTCAGCCGGCGGGACGGTCGCCCTGGAATACACCCTGGCCCACCCTGAACGGGTCAAAGCGCTGGTCCTGGTCAGCCCAGCGGTGGGCGGGGGCGGCGGCCCCTACAGCAAGTACCAGTGGCTGCTCAAGACCCCCCAGATGCAGCGCATCGGCCCGCTGCTGGTGCGAGAGATCCAGGAATCGGGTCTGGAGATCATCGACCGGGCCTGGCACGACCCCGCCAAACAGCCCGCGGATACCGTCCCGCTCTACACCAAGCCGCTGCGCGCCGAGCATTGGGATTTTGCCCTCTGGCAGTATTCCACCGCCAGCCAGCCCAGCGACCTGCCCGAGCGCTTGGGGGAGCTCAGCCTGCCGGTGCTGGTGATCACCGGTGATGACGACCGCATCGTGCCCACCCAGAGCTCGATCGAGAATGCCGGCAAGATCCCCGGCGCGCAACTGGTGGTGCTGCCAGCCTGCGGTCATGTACCCCAGGAAGAATGCCCGCAGGACTTCCTGGCCGCAGTGGAGACTTTTATCAGCCAGCTCGCTCCCTGAGCGTGATCGGCGTTTTCCCCAAAAAAANNTTGTTCTCTGTAAAGGGTTTATCCGAGAACGTGTAATTGGTCACAGCATCCGTGCTCAGGTTTTTTACACTGCCGCCCCGGCTCTGCAGGATCTCTGTGCCGGTATTCTTGACCTGGATGGCCACAATATCATCACCACTGCATTTATAGACATTGGTGGACAGGATTTCAAAACTGGCCTCTTTGGCCACCTCGATCTCGACATAAAATGGCACATCCGAGTTTCCCAGCCCAAACACCTGGTTGTCGTCGCTGCGCAGCAGCCAGTCTCCCCGATACTCGCCGACCTCCGCCGGGGCCACCAGATTTACAGAAATATCCACCGTCTCGTCGGGTTCCACCGAACCAATCGTGATGTTGACCACATCACCCCCGCCCATCTTGTCTCCTGAATCGAAGACCAGGTCGTAATCATCATTCCAGGTGCAGGATCCGGTATTCCTTAAGCGCCAGGTCTTGGTAAAGGCATCCCCCGGGCCAAACACCTTGCCGTCCGGGACGGTCACGTCCTTGACAAAGCCGATGCGGTTGCAGGGGGTGGTTTTGGTAGCCGTCGCAGTCGGCGCCAGGGTATTCGTCGGCGCAAGGGTTGCGGGGGGCGGTGGGGTGTTGCTGGGCGGGATGGTCTGTGTGGGAGGCAGGGAGGGCTGCGCATCGCCATTCCCGGTCTGGCTCCCGCCGCCGGCGTTCTCTGTCAGCCGCGCCTCAATGGTCTGGGCGGCCAGGGTCTGGGCTTCCAACGGATCAGAAGAGGTAGTCCTGGAGGAAGGCAGATTACAGCCCGCCAGCAAAACCAGCAGTAGAACTAACACGATCATTATGATTTTTCTTTTCATCATTCAACTCCTAAGAGGGTTACCTGAATGTTGGTGCAATTTCACTATACACTAAAAAGTTGCAGAAAATCAATCAATTTTATCATTCCATAGCAGCAAGCCAGTCAGATTCCTAACAGAAAAGCAAAATACTCCGGGGGATACCTCATGTATAATTAAGGCCATCAGCATAGCAATCAAAGGCTGACCTGCAGTCCAAACGCTCCGGCACCTGCTGTCGAGCGAATCTGCCACCCGCGAAAGAAACATCATGGCGCAAAAGGACCATCCAAAAACGTCACACGGCAGAAAAACCCTCATCGTCCTGTTGGTTTTTATCCTGCTGGCGGTGCTGGAGGTCGCAGCCAACTTCCCGGAGGTGGCTACCCCCTTGGAGCGGCTGGAACTTGCCGCCAAGGATACTGCCGTGCGCCTGCGGGGTGAACAAGCGCCCAACGATAACATCGTTATTGTTGCAGTCGATGACGCATCCCTGGGCTGGGTCAGCGAACGCTGGCCCTGGTCGCGGTCCAGGTTGGCAGAGATCGTAAGCTGGCTCAACGACGCTGGCGCCAGGGTCATCGCCTTCGACCTTTTCCTCTTTGATCCCGCAGCCAACCCGCAGGATGACGCAGTGCTTGCCGAAGCCTTCCGCCAGTCCAGGGCAGTGGTCACGGTCAGCCAGATTTTTTCCACCCAATATTCCAGCACCTTGGACCGCCCTGAAGAACTCTACCTGCCGGTCATTGACGGGTATGGCATCACCGAGATCGAAAGGGACGATGACGCCATCGTGCGGGGCGTGACCGCCTACAAAGAGTTTAAAGGGGAAATTCTGTATAACTGGTCCTTCGAGATCGTCAGGACTTTCCTGGAGATCGACCCGCCACACAGTCCCAGCCCTGCTTCTGTGCGCTTTAATGGGCGCGAAATCCCGCTCAACCAGCGGAGAGAGCTGCTCATCAACTATGCAGGTCCACCGCTCACATTCCCAACCTACTCGGCAGCTTTTGTCACGGAAGGCGACTATGACCCGCAAATCTTCCGGGACAAGATCGTACTGATTGGGGCATCCAGCGAAACCTTACAAGACCTCTACCCAACCCCCTTCTCGGCCACCAACCTGACCCCCGGCGTGGAGGTCGTAGCCAACACCGTCGCCACTTTGCTCTCGCACAGCTACCTGTCATTGACCCCGCCCTGGGCATCGCTGCTGATTATTTTGGCGGCAGCCGTGCTTGCCCGGCTGATCATCAACATCCACCAGCCGACACTTTCCAGCCTGCTGATGCTGATTGCGGTTGGTGTCTATATTCTCATCCGCCAGCTGCTCTTTGATAAAACCGGTCTGCAGCTGCCAATTATCTCCCCCTCCCTGATGCTGATGCTGGGAGTGGTGATCCCCACCCTGGAGCAAGCGGTAACCCAGGAACTCGAAAAGCGCCGGGTGCGCGGCTTGTTCAGCCGGTTTATCTCGCCGCAAATGGTCGATCAACTGTTGCAAACCCAGGATATCGACAGCCTGAACAAGCGCACAGAACTGACGATCCTGTTTTCGGATATCCGGGATTTCACCACCCTCTCGGAGAGCATGTCCCCGGAAGACCTGGTTGCCTTGCTGAACCCTTACCTGGAGACCATGAGCAAGATCATTCACAAATACGGCGGGACAGTCGACAAATATGAAGGGGATGCCATCGTCGCCTTTTTTGGCGAGCCGATCCCGCACAGCGACCACGCCATCCGAGCCGCTTTCGCCGCGCTGGAAATGCATGTGGCCCTGCAAAAGCTGAACCGCGCCTGGCTCTCAGCCGGCATCCTCTCCAAGACACTCGAAATGGGCATCGGGTTGAATACCGGGGAAGTATTTGTCGGCTTGCTGGGTTCGGAAGAGCGGGTTAATTACACCGTGATTGGCGATGCAGCCAACCTGGCCGCCCGGCTGCAAGACCAAACCAAAGAATTCAACACCCCCATTCTGATCAGTAAAACGACTTACAATGCCGTCAAAGAAATCGTCAAAACCGAATTCCTCACCTCCCACAGCTTAAAAGGTAAAAGCGAACCGGTAGAGATCTACCGCCTGGTCACCGACTAGGATGATCGCTAAATGTGGGGGCAAATCCGGTCAGATTTGTGGCTCGACATGCACCATGACATGTTCCAGGTCCAGGAATTGGCTGCGCAGTACCAGCTCCACTTTTTCTGCCACATCATGGGCCTGATTCAAGCGCATGTCATGGTTAAATACCAGGACCAGGTTGGCATGCAAATGATCCGCTGTCTGGTACAGGTGCAGGGACTTGACCTGGTCGCGCTCTACAATCCGGGCGATCACCTGGTAAATTTTTTCTTCAAGATGGCTGGTTGCCGCATTTTCCAGGCTCAGCACTTTTTGAGGCAGAGGCTCCAGGTGGGTGATGACCTCCTCAATTTCAGGCCAATGGCGCTGAACTTCCATTTCAAAATTTTCCGCCACCTGATGCGCATCGCGCAGCAAGACCTGATCGTCAAATTCCAGATGGATCTCAACCACATACCCCTCCGCCTCGCTGGTATGGATATGCAGATCATGCATGCCTAACCCCAGCCCTTCCGCCAGACGGCGGATATCCTCCGACATGCGCTCCCAAATGCTGAGCCGCTCTTTTTTGGCAGGCTCGATATGCACCAAGACCTCCCGCACCGCGTCTATCTCAGCTATCAGCCGGCGCTCCACTTCAGAGGCAATGGCATGCGCCCGTGAGGTGCTCATGGACGGAGAGACTTTAACATGCAGGTCCACAAAAGCGGCATCGGGAGTTCCACGCGAGCGGATATTATGCACAAACAAAACCCCCGGAACGCTATAGGCCACCTCGGTGACCTGCTCGATATTCACCGCCATGCGGTCAGTCAGCCAGAGGGAGGCATCGCGCAATATCTCGATCGCAGCACGGATGATCAGGATCACGACGACTGCCGCCACGATCAGGTCCAGCCAGGTCCAGCCCAGCCAAATGCCAACAAGCGAGAGCAGCACGGAACCGGTCACATACAGGTCTGTCTGGGTATGGCGTGCATCGGCCAGCAGGATCTCAGAAGACAGCTTTTTACCGGCGCGGCGTTCCAAAATCACCACGACCAGATTAACCGGGAAGGTCACCATGACCAAGATTGTGGTAAGTAAAGTAATTTCCGGTTCACCGCCGCTGAGATAACGCTCCACGATTGCCCTGGCAATCTCCCAGGCTGCAACCAGCATCAGCACACCAATTGAGAGCGCACCCAGGGTTTCATAACGCTGGTAGCCATAAGGATGTGCGTCATCCGCCGGCCGGCGGGCCAGGCTGATAGCGGCCAAACCGATCAGATTTGATGAGGAATCCACCAGAGAGTGGAAGCCGTCTGCCACCACGGCTAACGCGCCGGTGATTATGCCGACAATGATCTTCAGCAGGGTCACAGCCAGGTTGGCGACCAGCACGCGCAGAAGAACCGTCCGGACGCTGGAATACCTGGCGCTGCGAGTTTCTAAGTCAAAGTTATCATTTTTCATATCGACCTGTAGAATGAAGCACTAAGGTGGGGTCGGTGTCGCGGTAGGCGGTACCGGAGTAAAAGTTTGGGTCGGCACCAAGGTTTCGGTTGGTGTGGCAGTGATGGTGGGCGTGGGTGTTTCCGTTGGGGTCGGCGTGGGTGTAGGAGTGGGCTTGATGATCTCCAATTGGATCATTTTTTCAGCTTCAGCGTTTTTAGAGCCCTCCATCCGCACGCGGATTTCGATCTTTCCATCCGGGACTTCGGAGAGATCCCAAACGTAAAAATCTTTTGGCTCTTTGCTTTGCTCGCTAAAGCCCTGGATCTGGGTCCAGCTGCCCCCGCCCAGGGTACGGTAATCCAGGAAGAATCTATCGAAGCGCCCTCCACCCCAAACACGCAGGATGATCGGCAGTTCGGCAGTCGTCACCTGTTGCCCGTCTCTCAGCCCTTCAAAACTGATGATGGCAGGATCATCGTTTTGCGAGCATTCCTTTTGCGGAATAAAATAAGCCGGTCGTTCAAAACCGATCTCTTTGGCCCAGGTTTGCCCGGCACCGGTATCCGCGATCCACTCCCCGGCCCAAAAATCGGTCACATTCAAAACCAGCTGCTGTTTACGAAAATCCCCGCAGGCACTTGAGGCCAAGAGCTGGGTCCAGGTGTCCACCTCCACCTCTTTCCATAAATCTTGCGTGGCAGGCAGGGGGAGCTGGTCTGAAGCAAAGATTTCCGTGCGTTGGGTTGGGCAGTATTTTGAAGGAATGGTGCCGGAGATGGCACACACCACAACTTCCACGATGCCGTTCGGTTGGCGGAACGGGATTGGGTTGGCCCCTTCCAGCACCTGCACAGCTGACTGCATGAACTCTGCCCAGATGGGAGCCGCCCCGGTCAGACCGCTGGTGTTCTGCATTGGGGTGTAATCCGGGTTGCCAACCCAAACGCCTACCACCAGATTGGGCGTATAACCGATCGTCCAGTTATCCCGGAAATCATTGGTTGTGCCAGTTTTGGCAGCCGCCGGGAAAGGCAGTTTCAAGATCGAATTGGCACCAAAAGCCGGGGTGCGTGCTGTATTGTCCGATAATATAGAGGAAATGAGATAGGCATGTTCGGCCCTTACGACCTGCTCCCCATTGGTTGGCTGATGCTGGAAGACCACCTCCCCTTTGAAATCAGTAATACGCGTGATCGCCACCATGGGTACCTTATTTCCCATGTTGGCAAAGACGCCGTACACTGAAACCATATCCAGCAAGGTCACCTCCCCACCGCCCAGAGTGAGCGAGAGACCGAAATAATCTTCGTTGAGGGTGGTAATTCCCAGACGATGGGCCATGGCGATCATACCGTCTTCAATCGGGGTATTTGGGTCGTCATAGATGCCCACATAATCCAGGGCTTTGACCGCCGGAATATTATAGGAATTTGCCAGGGCACTGCGCAAGGTGACCGGGCCGTGGTAGCGTTCATCGTAATTGACCGGCACATAAGGTGCGCGCGGGTCGTTCGGGTCTCCCGAGGGCGGGAATTCGGTTTCCACATCCCAGATCAGGGTAGCGGGCGTCCAGCCTTTTTCAAAAGCTGCGATATACGTGATCGGCTTGATGGAAGAACCCGGCTGGCGCGGGGAGACGGCCATATTGATCTGCCCGTCAATCTCCTCATTATAAAAATCGACCGAGCCGACCATTGCCAGGACCTCACCCGTGGTAGGGTCTGCTGCCACCAAGGCCCCGCTCTGCACCCGGTTGGCCTGCAGCAGCGCAATATGAGACTGCAGAGAAGTGATCGCCATCTGTTGTAGCCTGGGGTCGAGGGTCGTCTCCACGGTAAATCCGGAGCGGTAAATGGTTTGCGGGTCGAAGCGTTCTTCCAGCAAGGTGCGAATATAGTTCACCCAATGCGGGTAGCGGATCTTGACATCCGGCTGGTTGAACTCATAGGCCTCAAGCGCATAGGCGGCCTGGGAACCAATCTCAAGATCCACACAAATGCGCTGGACGCTGTTGGAAACATAAATGCAGTTTTGCGCCTGGCTGGCGTCGTACATCAGCTTGAGCACATATTTCTGGCGGTCGAGAGCGACCTGGCGGTTGGTGTAGACATCGTAGACCGAGGGGGCCTGCGTGAGACCAGCCAGAAATGCTGCTTGTTCCAGGGTCACCTTGTCTGCTGCGCTGCCGAAATAGGTTTCAGATGCAGCCTCGATGCCGTAAGCCAGATTGCCATAAAAGTTCTCATTCAAGTAGAGTTCAAGGATCTCATCCTTGGAATAATTATTGGTTAGTTCGATGGCCAGAATGGCTTCTTTGACCTTGCGCAGATATGTGCGCTGGGACGCTTCCTCCGGATCAAGGAATAACATCCGGGCTACCTGCTGGGTGATGGATGATGCCCCCGACACCACCTCCCCGCTTTGCAAGTTTTGAACAAAAGCGCGCACAATAGCCCAGGCATTGAAGCCCGGGTGGCTGTAAAAATTCTCATCTTCGGTGGCAATCGTAGCGGCCACAATATAGGGGGAGATTTTTTCCAGCGGGACATAGGTTCGCCGTCCGGCATTTGGGTCAATGATCTCGTAAAGCAGGTCCCCATTCCTGTCGAGGATGCGCGTGGTTTCAAACTGAGATGAGCGGCCCTGAATATCTTCCACATCCGGCAGGGTTGATGCGATGGAATAGTATTGCACCAACATAAAGGAAAACGCACCGACCAACAAGATCAGCCCGGCAAACAGCATCCAGATCATTGCCTGGACAAAACAGTTGCCAGAAAGGCGGTTGCTGCGGCCGCCGGCATCCATTGGCGCATAGCGCGGTGTTGTGCGGCGTGGCTGCCTGACCGCACGTGTAGAGCCCGAAGGGGAAGATGCAGGATAGCGTTGCGAGCCCGACGGCCGGGAAGATTGGGTACGCGGTCGCTGTGGAGGTTTTGTAATGACGGCAGCAGGCGAAACCCGGGTTGCATCCAGGTCATCTTCCGTCACCCGCCGGGGCAGCGGCATACCCTCAGCATCCAGGGCGGGGGGAGGAGTCTGGCCCGATCTGCCCAAAGGAGGCGGGGGAGGGATCCGCCCTTGCATCTTACTCATGCTGGGCGGCGTATCTCCCAACTGGGTACCGAGGTCAGTTTCCGACTGGGCACTTTCGGGGCGAGAGCTAACTTCGTCTGGCAGTTCATGCTTTTGCTCTTCATCCATGTCGTTTGGCAAGTCCGTTCCCGGGGCAGGGGGTTCGGGCTTGTCTGTACCACCCTCACCCGCCATGATCATGGTATCTTCCTGAAAGCCCGAAAAATCATCCCGCAGTTCATCTTCCAGATCCGTAAAATCGGATTCGAGCGCGGGTGATGGTTCAGGCTCACCATGACCTCGACCATGCCATCCAAAAGTCTGGTCCGGGGAATCAGAAATTTTACGGCCAGGATCCGATTCGGGTGAAGGAGCAGGTCCAGCGCGATACAGACCCAGGGTATCTTCACCTGGGGAATCTTGGGGTTCGGACGAGCTGGAGGTTAAACGACGAAAGCGCTCAATCGGGTCTTCCTCATTCTCATCTTCAGGCTGATCAATCTCAGGGCGTTCTTCGTCCATTCCCATACACTCACCTTCTGCTGTTTATCAGTCGACTGGCTTGCTCAGGACAAAACCGGTCCAACTGCCTTTCATGACAGTTTCCTGATTTTGGTTTTTAATCTTCTGCTCTAGAACAATAATCCCACCGCATGCACGCGGGAGCAGACGGGTCTCGGTAATCTGGTATTCAACATGGATGGTATCGCCAATAAATACAGGCTTCATAAATTTCCAGTTTTTAATCTCCTTGAAACCACCTTGCACCCCTTGTACTATGCCTGCCTGAACAAGCAAGCCAAAGGAAATCGAGATCACGAGGAGGCCGTAAACCACACGCTGGCCAAAGGGGCCGGATTTGGCAAACTCAGCATCCACATGGATTGAATTGTAGTCGCCAGAAAGTCCTGCAAAATTCACCAGATCTGTTTCTGTAATCGTTCTCCCAGCCGTGCGGTATACTCCTCCGACCTCAAAATCCTCAAACCATTTATCGCCTTGGGCGTGGGTGATATCCGCCATCCGCTCCTCCAATCACAAACTATTCAAATCCCTGTAATCAGAAATACCATCACGACCGATTAGTTGATTCTAGCACAGGGCGGGATGAATGTCCAAAACCAACGGGGACAAATCCGGCTCAAGCAGCGCTTAAAAACCGCAGCGCTTCATTCACTATGACGTCATTTTAGCAAATTTGTTCCCCTTTCAGGACCAAAAAACAGGAGCAATCCTTTGACCACAGGCCGATCTACCCATAAAATACAAGTATGCGTACCTGGAATTTACATCTGAAAGATCCGCACAGCCTGATTCTTGCCGCTGATCCACGCCTGACCAACCTCGATTATAGTAATGACCATATCTGGGAACTTCTGATCGGGCGTTCTGATCCTGCGGCAGTAGTGCTGCAAACCACCTATGGCCTGCGAGCCCGCAGTATGCGGGTATTTCCCCAGTTCACAGAATCGCATCAAACTGTCTCCAATCCGGCAGAATTCGAATCTCCGGTAACGATCCTGCGTTTTGCCCCCAATTATGTCAAATTAAAATACGCTCCCTTTTTAGGCATTGAGACAATTTTCGAATATTGGATTTCCAGCAGCCAAAGTGTGGCCGGGCGGATCTGGATTAAAAATACCAGCGAATTGGAAAGAAAACTGCGCCTGGAGATGGCGGTTTTGCTCACCCCAAACCCGGATGGCAAGCCCATGGTGCCACGCAAAAAGGAGGCCACCACCATTCTCCAGGGCCAGACAGAGAACCTGTCTCCCGTTTTCTTTATCACTGGCGGCGCAGATGGAGAAGCCAGCCCATACCCCAACCTGTTCCACCAGCTGGAGCTCGCCCCGGATAGCTTCCGCCGCTTTACCTGGGTGCTGGCATCCCAGCCAGATGAAGAAGAATCCTTCCGCAATGCCCGATTAACCGCTGCCCAAAACTGGGATGCGGAAATCACCCGAGTAGAAATGCTGGCAAACCAGCAGCCCGAGATCTATACCGGAGACCCGGATTGGGATGCCGCCCTGGCTTTTGCACAAAAGGCAGCCTTCAACCTGCTTTTCAGCCCCAGCCAGCAGCTGCCCCATATCTCTTTTGTCTCCACCAGGCTGCCGGATCAAGGCTACTCCCAGCAGGGGACTGGTGCTGAATACAGCCACCTTTGGAATGGGCAGACCCCACTAGAAGCCTGGTATCTGTCTCATTTCCTGCTGCCCGGCAGCCCCGAGATCGCGGCCGGGATATTGGAAAATTTTATTGCGCGTCAGCAAGAAAATGGATTCATAGATAATAAACTTGGGCTTGGCTCCCAGCGCAGCGGCTTATCTGCCGCCCCATTTCTGACCAGCCTGGCCTGGCGCATCTACCAATTTAATCAAGACAAGGCTTTCCTGAACCGCGTTTTCCGACCACTGCTGTGGTACATCCAGACCTGGTTTTGGGAAAGCCACGACCGCGACGGCGACGGAATTCCGGAATGGAGCAACCCGGTCCAGACGGGTTACGATGAAAATCCTTTCTTCTCCCGCTGGCAGAGTTGGGCACAAGGCACGGATATNNGAAGCTTTAGCCCATAACCTGTACAGCGCCGTCCAGAGCACCTGGAATGGCCGCCGGGCTTCCTTCCAATATTGGGATCGGGACAGTCATAAAACCCAAAAAGGAGAGCTGCTGGGAGAACGTACTGGCCCCGGAGAAATCTTAATCGATCTCGTTTTTGATCTCCCCACTCGGCTGCAAATCCGGCTGGAAGCTGATGTGCAGCCGCACCCAAGGGTGGAAATTTCGGTCCACGGCAACCTGCCGAACGGTCAGCACCGAGTAGAAACCATTCGCCCCGAAAACCTGGTCTGGGTGCAGGGGACCTGCATCTACACCTTCCCCAACCTGTACGCAGAAATCGAACATATCCATATCAGTGGCATGCCGGCCTCTGGTACGGCGTCCCTGCAGGTGACAGACCATTACCAGGACGACCACACCCTGCTGACACCCGTCTGGGCGCACATGGCTACCGATGAGCAAGCCGAAAAGCTGCTCTCCCGAAAAATATTATCTGAAAGTTTTTATAACCGCCCCTACGGGCTGCCAGCAACGCCTAAACCCAGCCTGAAAGAGGCCGAGGAAACCGGCCTGCTCACCTGGCTGCCCTGGAACTCCATGGTGTTAGAAGGCCTCTTGGCATACAACCAGATACCCGAAGCGGCTCAAATTTTCTCCCGGCAAATGGAAGGCATCATCCACAATCTGAAACAGGAAGCCAGTTTCCGCGCTTTCTACCATTCCGGCCAGCTTGCTGGCGCTGGGCAGCGCAACCATCTGATCGGACTTCCCCCGCTTGGCCTGTTCCTGGAAATCTTAGGAATCCGGCTGCTCTCACCCTGGAAAATCCAGGTCATGCACAAAAACCCTTTTCCCTGGCCTGTAAAGATTTGTTATCGTGGCACCTGGGTTGAAAGCACAAGCGAACAAGTCGAAATCCAATTCCTGGATGGCGAAAAAGCCATCCTCACCGATCAGATCCCCTGCCAAATTGAGAATTTGCCAACCCCATTGGAGGTAGAGCCATAGAAAGCACGCATCAGCTATTACCGTTTCTTCAGATCTTTATCGGCCTGATCTTCGTTGCCAGCATTGTGGGCATTGCAGGCCAAAGATTGCGCCTGCCTTATACGGTTGGGCTTGTTCTGATGGGCTTAGGACTGGCAATCGTCATCCAAGAAGTTTCTACAGCGCAGAATATCAGTCCCTCGCTCAGCGGCCTGCTGGTACCTGAGCTAATCCTAACCATTTTGGTACCGCCCCTGATCTTTGAAGCCGCTTTTCACATCAAATTTGACGAGCTCCGCCGGCATCTTAAAGAGATCCTGGCATTTGCCATCCCAGGTGTGCTGGTCACCATGCTGTTGGTGGGCCTCATCGTCTCCTGGGGCACCTCGCTTCCTTTTGAAGTGGCGCTCATCTTCGGTGCCCTCATCGCTGCAACCGACCCGGTTGCTGTGGTGGCCCTTTTCCGCACCCTGGGGGTTCCCAATCAACTGCTTATCATGCTGGAAGGAGAGAGCCTCTTTAACGATGGCACCGCGATCGTGATCTTCAACCTCATGATCGCCATTGCCCTGGGCACTACAGAATTCAGTGTGACCGGGCTGGCAACGAACTTCATCCTGATTGCCGGGGGGGGCTTGGTGGTCGGCTTGCTCGTCAGCTGGATCATCTCGTTCATCATTGGTATGGTCAACAACCACCTGATCGAAGTCACCCTGACCACGGTAGCAGCNNGCCTATCTGGCGAACTCCTTTGCCTTTCTCCTGATCGGCCTGGTGATTGACCTGACAGCCCTGTTCTCCAGCTGGCAGCCAATTCTCTTTGCGATTGTTGCTGTGCTTTTTGCCAGAGCATTTGTTATTTACCCGCTCTCGCTGAAAGTTTTCAAGATCCCCGTACGCATGCAGCATGTAATCTACTGGGGTGGGCTGCGCGGTGCCATTTCATTAGCCCTGGCGCTTACCCTACCAGAGGCTTTGGGCAATGAAACCCAAACGCTGCTCCAGGATATGACCTTTGGGGTTGTGCTTTTTACCCTGCTGGTTCAGGGTTCAAGCATGCGGCCGATCATCAAACGCCTGGGCTTCGGTGCCCGTACCAAAACCCAGGAGGCCTACGAACGGCACCAGGCGCGCGCCGTGGCTTCGCAAAATTCCTACGACCGGCTCAAAGAACTGCGGGATGAAGGCCTGATCTCCGACCATGCCTGGGGAATATTAGAAGCCCCCATCTTGCGCCAGATTGAACTCCGCAAAGAAGTGGTGCAGGAGATCATGCACTCCGACCGCAGCGTGGAGGTTGCCGAACTGGATCGGGCCTTCCAGGAAATTTTACGCATCCAACGCACCACCTATAATACTTTGCTTTCCACAGGCACAATTAACGAGGACACTTTCATGGTGCTGGTAAACGAAGTCGATGCTGCCTTACTAAACCAGGAAGTCAGCTACGGAGACCTGCTGATCCGGCGCACCAAGGATCAACCGCCGATCACCAAGCTGATATTCGCCTCCGTGACCGAGTCCGATATGTACGAAACCCTGCACATGATGAGCATCATGGGGATCCCCACCACGCGCCTCTTCAGCCAACTCGGGCTGGGCGGCAAGCAGTCCGTCACTTTGCTGATGGGTGTTGAAGAAAACCAGGTAGAGATGGTGGTAAACACGATCATCGATTGCTGTGAAGAACCACCAAAATTCCGCCGCGGGCTGTTTGATTTTCTCCCATCAGGAGACGCTGAAGAAAGAATTGAAATCAATAACTCCCATGTTTATGTCTTTAATGTGGAACATTACGAGGATATTTAATCATGAAAATGATCATTTGCATTTTGCAAGATTCCGACAAAGATGAAGTTGCCACTGCCCTCAACAAAGCCGGTTTCCCGGTGACCCTGCTTCCCTCCACTGGGGCCTACTTCCGCCGCGGCAACGCAACCATGATGACCGGTGTAGGAGACGATAAAGTTGAAACCGCGATCCAGATTATCCGGGACCATGTCAGAGAGCCAGAAGAAGCCGGCATGAAGCGCGCCACCTTGTTTGTGCTCAATGTAGATCGCTTCCAACAAGTGTAATCATGGCAAAGCAGAAATCTCTCCTGATCTTAATCACCCTGATCTTGCTGGCAGGTTGCAACCTGCCAGCGGCAGAGCCAGTCCCTCAGCAAGATGCCCAGGCACTGGTCGCCACCAGTGTGGCTGCGACACAGGCTGCCCTGGATAAGTCCGCCTCACCGGGGTCAGATCAGCCAGGTGCGGAAGCCGCGCAACCCGAAACAGCACATCTCCTCCCCCACGCGCTCTATTACCTGAACAGTGCGGATGGTGAAATTTACCAGGTCTGGCTGCTAGATCGGGACGGTCTGTCCAGCACAAGGATCACCAAGGAGCCAGCAGGGGTAGATGAATACGCTGTCTCTCCAGCCGACGGGAGTGTGGCGATCCTCACTCAGAACCAGATCTTTCTGATCAGTCCGGATGGCACCCAGCGCCAGCTGCTGGTGGACGGCAGCCAAACCATTGCCGAGACAGATGAATATTTTTATACTCAAAAAATCAGCGGCCTGAGCTGGTCGCCGGACGGCAGCACCCTGGCTTACGGCAGAAATGGGCTGCACTTCTACCAGCTTGCCGCTCAAACCGATGAGCATGTCCTGACCAACGAAATTGAAACCCGCGCTTCAGGGATGCTCTTTCCTCAGGCTCTTTACAGCCCGATCGAATGGTCCCCGGACGGCAGCCAACTGCTGGTCAACGTCAGCTATTACGAAGCCGGGACTTTAGGCATCTTCACGCCAGGTTCTCCAGAGTTCCTCAAATTGGGCGAGGGGATTGTCTGCTGCCAACCGGCATGGGCTCCGGACAGCCGTTCGATCCTGGTTGCCAGCCCATTCCTTGGCTATGTTGAATCCGGGTTGTGGCAATTCGATACTGCAACCGGGGCACAAACCGAGCTGATCCCGACCACTTCCGCAGACGAGACCCTGAACTTCGCCGGCTGGCCGCTCATGCTGCAAAACGGCGATTTGCGCTATTTTTACACCAACACGCCCTCTTTCCCAAGTGGGGACGTACCCTTGCTGATGGTCAACAGCGCCAGCGATGGTGTTTCTGGCCGCAGCATTCTTCGGCCAGAAAATTGGCTCAATTACGAGGTATTATGGGCTGCAGACGGATCTATGGCGATTGCCGTACAGCCGATCCCCGGAGAGGCTGCCGGCTGGCCCAGAACAGGACCGATCGTTCTGATCCCAGCCTCCAAAGACCCGGTGATTTCACTCGGGATCAATGGATACCAGATCCAGTGGGGACCGTAATTTAATTCAGTTAAAAGAAACCTGGACCAATGGTCCAGGTTTTTTTGAATCTCTACTTACCTGCTCCTTGCACAAAGATCTCAAATTTCATGAATTTTATATACATTAGTGATGGTTAATTGGGTAAAGTTAAGATACCAACTTAAATTATCAATAGAGAGTAACAATGCAAGGGACAATGAAGATCCAAGTAAACATCCCCTTCTTAGGCTATCAAAAAATCTCCTGGGTTGCACCCATCTCACTTGTACTGTACCTGACCAGTTTCCCCTATCTGATTGGACTATTTGGCCGCGCGACGGTTGCTTTTTACATCATTCCAGCCACTCTGGCTGGATTCCTGTTGGGTCGGAAATGGGGCATTCTGGCAGGCTTGATGTTTGGTCCGCTGCATGGCCTCTTATTCAATTGGCTGGAAGTGCCCCTGCTTCCGCAAGCAGAAGAATTTTATTCCGCCTACATAT
The DNA here is from genome assembly GCA_003486225.1 of Chloroflexota bacterium. Next base: position 3,197 of record DNGN01000201.1, on the reverse strand, counting down.
TTATCAGCCTTTACCTGATCTGCATCCTGAGCGCTTATGTGGTGGGCTACCTGCAGGAGACCCGCCTGAAGTTCCAGCGGGCACTGAAAAATCGCGCCCAGGTTTCCACAGCCCTGCGCCAAAGCGAAAGGCGCTACCGCCAGCTGCTGAACCACAGCAGCAATATTATTGTACTCTTCGACCAATTCGGCCGGATCGAATACATCACCCCTTCAGCCGAGAGCCTGAGCGGTTATGCTTCCAAAGAACTGATCGGCAAACATTTCGCGGAGATGATCCACCCCGATTGGCGCATCAAGATCAACCTGTACTATGCCCGCCAGATCAAAACCAAGACCCCGAAAAGCTATCAGGAATTTCCTATCCTTGGCAAAGATAATCAAACAATCTGGGTAGCCAATGTGGTCGAGCTGTTATTTGATGAAGGCCAGGTGACCGGAGGGCAAGGCGTGCTGATCGACATCACCACCCGGGTGGATGCCCAGCAAGCCTTGATCACCAGTGAGGAACGCTTCCGCTCGATCACAGAACAATCCTCCGACATCACCATGATCGTCAGCCCTGACCGCACCATCCAATATATCAGCCCTTCGCTCAAGAAAATCACCGGTTTTACACCGGAAATGGTCCTCAATCAATCCGTTGACCTGTTCCTCCACCCGGACCATGGGGAAAAATTAAACCAGATGATTGATGAAATCGAGGCCAGTCCACCAGGATCTGTGCTGAAGGTGGGCCCCCTCATGGGCAAGCATCAGAATGGGGAATGGATGCACTTTAACAGCACCCTGACCAATATGCTGCATGTCAGTTCAGTCAATGGCATCGTCCTCAATGCCCGTGAGATCACCCAGCAAGTGGAGATGGAAAGAGAGCTTTGGCAAAGCGAATACAGCTTCAGGACATTGTTCAACCAGGCCAACGATGCAGTACTGATGATCTCCCTGGATGGGCATATCCTGGAAGTGAACGACCGGGCTGTCGAGTTATTGGGGTATGGCCAAGCAGAACTGGAGGACTTCCAGATCCAAGCGATGCTGGATGAAATGGAGATCCTCTCTTTCAACCAAACCTTAGAAAAACTAAAGCAGGAAAATCATCTGCCTATCTCTGAGTGGACATTAAAGAACAGCACCCAGCAAAGCTTCCCGGTTGAGATCAACTTCGGTTTGATCTACAACAACGAGAGGGGGCTCACCAAGATCATCTGCACCATCCGGGATATCAGCGAGCGAAAAAAGACTGAAGAAATCTTACGCCACCTGGCCACCCACGACCCATTAACCAAGCTTCCCAACCGGGAACTGTTCTTTGAGCGATTTGAAGCTGCCTGCAAGCACGCCGATGAGAGCCAGTACTCCGTGGCAGTGGCCTTCATTGATCTGAATGACTTCAAAAATGTCAACGATCAATACGGCCATGCCACAGGGGATGAAGTCCTCAAGCAGTTCTCGGCCAGGCTGAAAGGCAGCGTTCGCCAGCACGACACCTTAGCCCGGATCAGCGGGGACGAGTTCACCCTACTCATCGAAGGCGTGGAGAACAATTCAGATGTCGAAAAAGTGATCCAAAAGATTAGAGCAAAAATGAACCGGCCGTTCCATGTTAACGGGCATACCTTGCAGGTGGGGGCCAGCATCGGGATCAGCATTTACCCGCAAGATGACCGTATTCCAGATAAGATCATCCATTACGCGGATTCAGCCATGTACGCCGCGAAAAGAGAAACCCGCCCTTACCTCTTTTACCACGAGTCTGTTTAGTCCCTGGCAGGGAGAAATCAATTGGCAACCAGATTAACGTTAAGAGAGTAAACTGCGGTAATCCCGGTTGTGATAAAGCAGTGGTTTTAGCTCTGCTTCAGGGCGATCGCTGAGGCGCGCTGTCAGCACCACCCCAAACATGACGCTTGTGGTGTTGGCATCATAACTCCCTTCCAGGCGGCAGTCGAAAACAGCCAGCCCACCTTTAAGCAGAGGACTGCCTGAGACCAAGCTGAAGGTCTCCAGCCCGGAGAAGCGGTCATCATCATCCCCCAGGCGGCCGGCAAACCGGTCAGAAAGCTGCTGCTGGTCGGCTGCCAGCAAAGTGACCCCGAAGGCCCTGGACTGGAGCACGAGATCATGCGTGCGGGTCTCTTTGTGCAGGGATACCAGCACCATTGGCGGGTCGGCAGAAACCGAGGTAAAGGAACTCACCGTCATACCGTGGCGTGCGCCTTCATATTCTGCAGCCACCACCCCGATCCCACTGGCCCATTGGCGCATGGCTGTTCGTAGCTGCTCGTCGACAGGGAGAGAACTTTCGAGATAATTCATAGCCTTATTGTAGTCCAAACACTCAAAAATCAAAATGGAAACGTCTGTTTCCATTTGATCTTTGCAAAACGGTTGTTATGGCAAGAATTTTAAAACGGGTTGGAGACGGCTCTGGCAGCCAACAATTCACCCGATCGATCTTAATACTGGTAAAAACCCCGACCGGTCTTTCGACCCAGGTGGCCGGCATCCACCATGCGCGCCAGCAGCGGCGCAGGGCGGTATTTATCCTCCCCGAGGTCTCGCTGCAGGACCTGCATCACAAAATAGACCACATCCAGGCCGATCAGGTCGGCTAGGGCCAGCGGGCCCATCGGGTGGGCCATGCCCAATTTCATGACCGCGTCTATCGCCTCTGGTTCGGCGATCCCCTCCTGCAGCACAAACACGGCTTCATTGATCATCGGGCATAGGATGCGGTTGGAGACAAACCCAGGCGAGTCGTTGACCAGCACCGGGCTCTTACCCATTTTCTCAGCCAGGGTGACGACTTCGTCGGCAATCTCATCTGAGGTTTGCAAAGCGAGCACAACTTCCACCAACTGCATCATCGGCACCGGGTTGAAGAAATGCATGCCCACTACCTGTTCCGGCCGTCCGGTCATTCCCGCCAGTTTCGTCAGGCTGATGGAGGATGTATTTGAAGCCAGGATGACCCCCGGTTGGGCAAGCTGGTCCATTTCCTTAAAGATTTTAAATTTCAGATCCGGATTCTCGGTAGCAGCCTCGATCACAAAATCAGCCCCGGCAATCCCGGCCATACTCGAAGTGGTGACCACCTGCAGTGCTGAATCCCGCTGCTCGGCAGTGATGCGCTCCTTCTCAAAAAGTTTGCTGACCGACTTCTGGATGGTTTGCTGAGCCCGTTCCAGGGCAGCC